>JAYURR010000018.1:0-2371 GCA_043756605.1 Chitinophagaceae bacterium | reverse complement strand
AAGATGGTAATACTTACCAAACAAGCCAACTGAATTTTTCTTTTAATTCTTTTACAGAAACTTCGGCGTTGAAAATTGCTTTTAACGACATTTCGTTTTGAGTAAGGCAAACAACGATACGGGAAGTGGTGATAAATAATTCTCTTTCTAAAAGAGCCATTATATCATTATACTTTTCATTTTTAATTTTTGCATAGTAATAGTAACGGTGCAGTAAAAGATTGTTGCGGTTATCAATACAGTCGAGATTACGGCCACGTTGTGTAAATTTTGCAACTGGTTCGGGAGTAAGTAAATTATCGAAAAGAGAACGTTGGCCACGCATGATGCAATAATAAATATTTTTTGCAAGTATGGCCTTTGTGAGATTTACACACCCATCATTCGGGCTTATGAATTTTGCGTAATTGTTTTTCGGTTGGCATCAAAGATTCCAGCAATTCAATGAGATAAACGTTACCTTCTTTTATGTCTTCACTAATTGGATCGCTGCTTTGCATTTGAAATTTTAACGAGTTGATGATACCTTTACAAAGGCCGTGGTGGGTGGCTTCGGGGCTTGATGTTTCAAGCGAAATTAACAGGCTATTGTTTTGGTGTTTGCTGCTCATGTGCTGTTATTAGGTGGTTACGGAATAACTTGCAAGATTATTAATAAATTGTTATCTGTTAGCGTTTTAACTTTTCTTTATAGAATATTTATTTTTCAATTCTAAGAACGTAAATCCTGTCGAACTTTTGTATCAGTTTTAGCCTTTCAACTTCATCATTTACGCCATCAAGTTCCTGCTTAAAAATAGTTTTGTAGGCCGAAATAAGTAACTGGTGGCCGCTGATGGTATAACTTAAATTAGTGGTATCGCCTTTGGCATTTACAGAGATACTATCCAGGGCATTTTGTTCTCGTTTGATAATTTCTAAAGCCTCATCGGCTTTTTTGTAACTGCTTTTGCAGCTAAGGCAAACAATTGCGAATAATAAAAGTAATTTATTCATATCGAAAATTTAAAGTTTGATTTTTCCAAATATTCAGGTAGCGGTTCAATTATATTTTCTACTTCGTAAAATATGCAATCAGCAATAGGCACAGGTTCAGATTTTAAAATATTATATCCTAATTCTTTCATTACTTTTTGTGGATGTTCAGTTTTGCCAATTTTATAAGCTGCTATCAAGTCATATTTTAGTATCATAATTACAATTTACTTAAAAAATCTTTGTGTACAAATTCAAATTGGGTAAGCAGGTTTGGCAGTTCGGCAAGGCTATGTTTGTTCAATTCCTTTTTGTACATGCCATATTGTTTGCACCAGTTGTTTAAATGGTCCATATTAATGCGCTGTGTACCGGCAATATGCCAATGCATCTCATGAGCATAGGCAATTATTTTACGGCGCATTTTGTTGGCCTGCTCATCCTTTACAGGGTTATTGCCAGCCAGGGCGTTTAAATGGCTTATCATGGCAGCAGCTTCGCGTGTAAATAAGTCTTTACTGCTGCTGCACCGCTGGCCGCTAAAGCCACTTACCATGATGGCTTTGCTTTCTTTATCAATGTTTAGTTTGCTTACCAGCGTGTTGAGGGTAATTAACTGTTGGCGGTTTAATTTGTTCATCAATGTATTTTTTAGCTTCGTTTAAAGAATAAAATGTAAAGGTGGCGGCACCGTATATTTTGTAGCGGCCATTATTCCAGATAATGCGCTGACCGTGGTAAAAAATTTCTAATGCTGCTGTCATGTTGTTATTATTTGTAATCGTTTAACCATGCTTTGTTGCGTAAATAAGTATCTGGGTGCAGCTTTGCCTGTAATGGGTTTTTTCGCAGGTATTTGTGGTATTTATCCAAGCCAAAATATGCCAGTACTTTTTCTGTTTTGCTCAGGCGGTTGTATAACTGCTCTGCCCGTGGGCGGTTAAATTTGTGGTCGTATTTTTTCCAAAACATATCAAAGCTTATTTGATATTCGCTTTCAACCACAATAGTTGGGTGTAAAAATGCTTTGGTTAAATCATCCATATTAACCGGTGCCGCTTTTTTAAAGTGGCCAATGGTGGCGGCATCCATATTAGTAAAGCTGCAATCAATTTTTTGCAGCAAGCCATCTGCATTAAAATACAGCACAGCTTCTCCTTCGTAGCGTGGCGATGTTATTAAAAATCTTTTCATTGTTTATCAATTAAAAGTGATTTTAAATCTTCCTTACTTACTTCGCCGTGTTTTATCAACTTCATTGCTTCAACCGTAATTTTGGCACTTTGTACAATTTGGGTAGCGATATTTGCCATTGCCTTTCCACGATCAATTTCCTCTTTTAATTTTTCGCCTTTCAGGTCATCGCTATTGAGCCTTTCTAATTGTTCAAACAAAT
>JAYURR010000017.1:0-20386 GCA_043756605.1 Chitinophagaceae bacterium | reverse complement strand
AGTTATTTTATTATTCAAACATTATGGGCTATCGGTATCAGTATGGCCATCCTTGGTATAATGATTTGGCTACCCTTTTATGTTATTTTAATAACAGGGCTGGTGATTGTACTCGGGCATAATTCGCTTGATTTTGCAGAAGCCAATCAGCAGGGCGATCTTCCATTTTGGTGGCACCTGTTGCACAAGCAGGGCGATTTTACCTTATGGCCGGGGCACCATTTATTTATATTTTATCCTTTTCTTTCCTGGAGTGGGTTAATGATGCTGGGCTATTGTTTTGGTAAGGTTTTTACTACTTATGAAGCACCGCAGCGAAATAAAATTCTTTTAGGAACAGGAGTAGGTTTACTGGTGTTTTTTGCAGTACTACGTTTTACAAATCTTTATGGCGACCCGGTAGATTGGTCCTCACAAAAAAATACCTTGTACACTTTTTTATCTTTTATGAATGTACAAAAATATCCACCTTCTTTGCTGTATATGTGCGCCACCATTGGCCCTGCGCTTATTTTTCTTGGGCTGGTTAAAAATACCAGAAGCCGACTTGCAAAAATATTTATTGTTTATGGCAGGGTGCCCATGTTCTATTATATCATTCACTTTTATGTATTGTCCTGCATCAATATTATTATATACCTGAGCCGGGGGCATACTGTTGCTGAAGGATTAAAGGGGGTACCGGGCATGCCCTGGAAATTTGTAGCGCCTGGTGAAGGTTATAGCCTGGCTGTAGCCTATGCCATCTGGATAGCTGTTGTAATTGCCTTGTACCCTTTGTGCAAATGGTATGATAAATACAAGAGCAGCCATCCCGAAAAAAAGTGGCTGAGTTATTTATAAAATGTAAGGATAAACCAGAATCTGATTTGAAGTTAAAAGGCTGGCCGTAGCAGGACAGTTAATTAAAATTGATATGGAAGCACATAAAGCGAAATAAAAAATGACTGATCAAAACGAAGGACTAAAAAGAGAATTGGGCATTACCGATGTAGCCATCAATGTAATCAACATCGCCATTGCCAGTGGTATCTTTTTATTGCCTGCATTGATAGCGGGCATTTTAGGCAATGCCAGTATTGTAGCTTATGCAGTTTGTGGTTTCATGTTTCTGCTGGTTGCTTTGTGTTATGCAGAAGTGAGCAGCCGCATCACCACATCCGGTGGTATGTATGCGTATATCGAAAAAGCATTCGGGCCGTTCTGGGGCTTTTTAGCCAACACCCTTTTTTGGTTTGGCACCGGCGCCTTTGTTGCTGCTGCCCTCATCAATGGCATTGCCGATATGTTATCCATTTCTTTCCCAATTCTTAACCAATATTTTTACCGGGGACTTTTGTTTCTTATCATTTTTATTGGGGTTGCTTACAGTAATATCATTGGTACAAAGCAGGGAATGATTGTAATTAAAATTGTTACAATCATAAAAATTTTACCGCTCATTTTAATACTGGTAGCCGGGCTTTTACAACTTAATACGGCCAACCTTACCTGGCAAGGATTCCCTTCTGTTGATAAATTAGGCGCTGCTTCGCTCATTTTATTTTTTGCATTTGCCGGTGGCGAAACTGCTTTAAATATCAGCGGCGAAATGAAAAATCCTAACCGCACAGCACCACTTGGTTTAATACTGGGTGTAATTATTTTAGTAGTTTTTTATGCTTTGCTGCAATTGGTTTCTCAAAGTGCTTTGGGTACAGAACTCGTTAATCAAAAAGCGCCGCTTGCTGCAGTTGCCGGAATATTGTTGGGTACCTGGGGCATTAAAGTTTTAATAGCCTGTGGGGTTATTGCTATTTTTGGCAGTTATTATTCTACCATACTTGGGTTTCCCAGGGTATTGTTTGCAGGTGCAAAAGATGGGCTGCTGCCTAAGTTTTTATCAACGGTGCATCCTAAATACGCAACACCGCACCTGGCCATTATTAGCTTTTCGGCTATTGCTTTTATCATGGCCGTTTCGGGTGGTTTCAGGCAATTGATAGTTTTAGCTACCATTACTTTACTGATTACCTACGCAGGTGTAGTACTGGCTTTAATAAAATTCAGGTTAAAAGAAAATGAAACTTACCCTGCAGGTTTTAAGTTGCCCGGTGGTTTGCTTATTCCAATAGTAACCTTAATGGTTCTTGGCTGGTTTCTTTTTCAATCAAAATTAAATGAGCTTATTGCAGTAGGTATTTTTTTAGCAGTGCTTTCGGTAATTTATGCGGTAAAAATATTTTTCAGTAAAAAAAGTTGATAAAGAAATAAAAATAAAATGAACCGTAAAACCAAATTGCTGTTTACATTACTATGCATGCATACTGCTTTTCTTACAGCACAAGTGCAGGTAAGCAAAGAGCCACGTCATAAAAATGTTTTAGAGAATAAATACATCCGGCTGCTGGATGTATGGATGAAGCCGGGTGATACCAGTATGTTGCATATTCATTCCACCCCATCGCTGTTTCTTCACTTTACCAACACAGATGTGTGCGTTCAACTAAAAGGCAAAGCATGGATAAAAAATAGAAATACGGAAGGGAATGCTTCCTACAGCTCCTTCGTTAACGATACCCTGGTACACCGGGTGAGCAATTGTGATACAGTACCTTTTCATGTTACCGATATAGAAATTCTTTCGGCCTATAAACCAGCAACATCGCTTGAGGCTTTGCCATTTACTGTTTTGTTTGATAATGATAAAGCAATTGCTTACCGTTTAACCGGTACATCATTCAGCAGTCAGCTTATCAATGGCCGTGGGCCGATGGTGGCAGAGTTGGTTGCAGGAGGTGATGTGGTTTGTTATAACACAAAGAATAAAAAATCAACCACAATAAAAACAGGAAGATATTTGTACCTGAAACCCGGCAGTTCATTTTATTTTTCTGCAAACGGAAATGAAAAAATAAACATGGTGCTGTTTGAGATCAAATAAATTAATTACAGTTGCCTTGGTTTTATATTGTAAAACAATACATGCTGGCTTTATAAAGAACCACCTTTAATAACCGGAGAGTTTATAAACATTTCAACCGGCTTGGTTTTACCTTCCATACAATTCATCATACGGGTAAATGCAAGTTTGCCCAGCTTGTAACCACTTGTTTCTATATAAGTAATTTCGGGGCTGTATAATTGCGGCCAAAAACCATCGCTTAATGCAACTACTGCTGCTTTTTCAGGGATAGGAATTTTAAGATCCTGCAGACTTTTCATTACACCTATCAATATTTCATCGCTCATGCAAAACACCGCATCGGGAGATATTTTTTTAGAAAAATATTCTGTGGTCATATTTTTTGCTTCTGTAAAGTTGTTGCAATGTTCAAAGTTTTTAATAACTTTTTTTTGCTTTGCCATTGTTTCGGTAAAAGACTTTAAACGTGTTTTGGTTATTGAAAGATTTTTGTTACCAAACAACGCAAGTATATTGTCTTTCTTTTTTTCAATCAAAAGCTCTGCTGCAAGCCTGGCAGCTTCTTCATCTGCCACACATATTTTATTGTAAACATCGCCTTCGGGCACCTTGTCAAAAAATATTAAAGGTATATCTGCCTCATTAAACTTATCAAAAGCTGCCATGTTTGCTGTGTTGGTAGCAAGGCATACAAATAAGCCAGATATACGGTTTTGCCGGCAAACGCTTAAATTATTTTTTTCAGTTTCAGGGTCGTTGCCCGATTGTAAAATAATTAAAGTATAATCATTGGCCCTGCATTCCTCTTCAACAGCCGATATAAATGAACTGTAAAAAAAACCAGCAATGGTTGGCACAATCAGTGCCAGCACCCTGTTTTTTTTAGCCCGTAAATTAATGGCGTTAATGTTGGGTTCGTAATCTAAAGATTGGGCCAGTTCGTTTACCCGTTTCTTTGTAGCGGCCGAAATATCCGGATGGTTTTTTAATGCACGTGACACAGTAGAAATACTTAAGTTAAGTACTTCAGATATTCTCTTCAAAGTGATATTTTCCATGGTTTTTTTATAAAATTGTAAGAAAGTTACAGTTTTTCTCCACCGCAAACAGTTTCGCAAACCTTTGCAATTCTAAGATAAATTTAACATTAATTTTTATCAAACTAAAGCATATACTTTTATAATACAAAATTTAAACGATAACTATATGCTTTTAAAACTGCTTGCTAAAAGGCTGTCCTTTGCCTTATTATTAATGGCTGCACCGTTTATTATGAACGCACAGCAAAAAACTGTTACAGGAAAAGTTACGAGTGACAAAGATGGTTCGCCCGTTAGCGGCGTATCGGTTGTTGCCAAGGGTGCCAAGTCGGGTACACAAACAGCCGCTGATGGTACATTTAGTTTAAGCGTTGCCAACACGGTAACCAAGCTGGTACTTTCATCTATTGGTTTTGCCAGTCAGGAAGTAACTATCGGATCGGGCCCGGTTGATGTTGTATTAAATGCAACTGCCGAAGGTTTGAGCGAAGTAGTTGTAATTGGCTACGGTACGGCACGTAAAAAAGATTTAACGGGTGCGGTATCATCTGTATCCGAAAAGAATTTTAACAGGGGAGTTATTACTTCGCCCGATCAGTTGATACAGGGTAAAGCTGCCGGTGTGCAGCTTACTTCTGCAAGTGGGGCACCCAATGCGGCAATTTCTGTACGTATTAGGGGTAACTCATCAGTACGTGCAGGTAACGAACCACTTTACGTAATAGATGGGGTTCAGTTAAGTAATAACTCGGCCAGACCAGGATCTAACATTGATGGCGATTTAGGTGGTTTGCCAGGTGGTAATCCTTTAACATTTATTAATCCAGCCGACATCGCAAGTATTGATATTTTAAAAGATGCCTCGGCTACTGCTATTTATGGTAGCCAGGGTTCTAACGGTGTTGTTTTAATTACTACCAAAAAAGGGCAGTCTGGTAAACCGGTTTTAGATTTTACCAGTTCGTTTGGAGTAAGTAAAGTTGCAAAAAAAATAAATTATGCCAGTGCTGCTGAATATAGAGGAGCCTTAACCAAATACGGCCTTACTTCAGGTGATTTAGGTGCAAATACAGATGCCTTTGATGAAATAACGCAAACTGGTAAAACTCAAAATTATTCGTTAGGTATCAGTGGTGGTAACGATGCTTCAAAATATCGCTTATCGCTTGGTTATCTGGATCAAAAAGGGATTGTACTAAAATCAAACTTGGTTAAATACAATGCCGATTTTAATGCTGCATTCAAATTTTTAGAAAGTAAAAAACTGGGTCTTGATGTGCATATCATTGCCAACCAAACACAGGAGAATGTAGCACCTATCTCTAACAACGCTGGTTTTAGAGGAAGCCTAATTGGTGCTGCTTTACAATGGAACCCAACCAGAAGTTTATATAAGGCAAACGGCGAGTTGGATATTGATAATGGCGGCGATAATGTTAATCCGCTTGGATATTCAAGAGCCTATGATGATAAGCTAAATGTTTCAACTGTATTAGCTGCTATATCACCTTCGTATAAATTTACCGATTGGCTGGAGTATAAGTTATTGGTAAGTTTTAACCAGAGCAAGGGTAACCGCAGGCAACAGCTTCGTAGTTTTATCAATTTAGAGAACGTTCAAAATTCCGGATGGGGCCGGGCAGCAAATGCAGAACTTACCACAACTCAGGTTACTCATACGCTGAACTTTAATAAAAATGTTGCTAAAAATGTAACTTTAGGTGCTCTCGTTGGTTATGAGTATATCAAAATTGATAATAAAGGAAATGATGAATCAGGTAGGGATTTTGGTAATGCTTATTCAGCTAATTACTATGATGGCTTAGCTTTCGCCAGCCAGGGAACAAGAAGAACCGGTTCATTTTTTGACCCTACCAGTGAATTACAATCTTTTTTTGTAAGAGCAAATGTTAACCTAAGCGACAAATACCTGTTAACTGCAACTTTTAGGGCAGATGGGTCTAATAAATTCGGGGCTAATAATAAATATGGATACTTTCCATCAGTAGGTGCTGCCTGGAATGTGAGTAATGAAAATTTTATGAAAGGAATAAAATTAATCAGCAATTTGAAATTAAGAGCAGGCTGGGGACGAACCGGTAACCAGCAGTTTCCTGCCGGTTCTAATATTAAACGTTATACACCTAATGGTCCCGGCACTTATGATCAACCTTCTTCAGAAAATAAAGATTTAAAATGGCAGACAGATGACCAAACCAATGTGGGAATTGATTTTGGATTGCTTGGCGGAAGAATAACATCTACCATAGACTATTTTTCTAAAAAAACAAAGGACTTATTGTATAATGGAGAATATGGAGTACCAAGACCGGGTGATGGAAAAAAATGGTATAATTTGACAGACGGGGAAATTAAAAATAGTGGCGTTGAAGTTACAGTTAATGCCCAGGTTATTAAGAAGCAAGATTTTACATGGGATTTTGGTATCAATGCAACTTTTCAAAAAAATATAATCAGCGGGCTTAAAGCTCCTTTGTTAACCGGTGCCATAAACGGACAAGGGCTTTCTGGTGCATTTGTTCAACGTATGGCTAATGGCCAACCACTAAATGCATTTTATGTTCGTAAATTCAATGGTATAGACCCAACATCAGGGCAAGCTATTTTAGAGAATGATGGAGCTTCTTTCTTCTTTATGGGTAGTGGTAATCCAACAACCTTGCTGGGTATAAATACTAACCTTGGCTATAAAAAGTTCTCACTTGGTATTGCCATGAATGGTGCATTTGGGCATAAAATTTATAACAATACTGCAAATGCAATTTTACCAATAAATAATTTGGGTAATCGAAATATTTCAACCGATTTACTTTCAGGTAATCAAGAGGCTTTATCAAGTCCAATTACTACCTCTTCACGTTACCTGGAAAAAGGAAATTTTGTAAGATTAGCTAATGCTACTTTAAATTATAGTATTGGCTCGGTAGGTAAAGTTATAAGAGGAGCCAATGTATTTATTACAGGCCAAAATCTTTTTGTAATAACCAAGTTTAAAGGCTTTGATCCGGAAGTTAACGTAGATAAAAATATTAATGGCGTTCCATCCTTTGGTATTGAGTACACACCTTACCCATCTGCCAGAACATTTGTTTTTGGATTTAATTTTTCTTTATAATAAAAAATTAAAAAATACATTTATGAAAAAGTTTTTAATAAAAATATCAATCATTTCCGTAATCATATTTACGGCCGGTTGTACCAAATTAGATAATCAGTTAAATGGAAGTTTACCAGATATTGGTGGCGGTTCAAGCGCAGGCGGGCCTGCAGTTGTAGCACCGTTGTTGAAAGCAACCTATGTAGCTTTTAGAAACCCTTATCAGGATCAGGCAAGGCTATGGTGCCTGCAGGAGCATACGAGCGATGAGGCTGTAGGCCCTACACGTGGTGGCGATTGGGATGATAATGGAATATGGAGAGTATTGCATAGCCACCAATGGGATGCTGACCATGGATTTATTCAAGATACTTATAGCGATTTAGGTAGAATTATTTTTAACGGAACCGATATTCTTAGGTTAAGCCCATCTCCACAACAGGAAGCAGAAGCCAGATTTTTGAGGGCATTTGCCACTTTATCAATGCTTGATGGTTGGGATCAATGCCCATACAGAGAGCCAGGGGGAGATCCAGCAGCAAATCCAAAAGTAAGAAAAGGAGTTGAAGCATTGGATTGGATAATTGCAGAAGTAAATGCTGCAATGCCTAACCTGCCAAGTGGTGCTGCAAACGTTGCAAATAAAAATGCAGCAAAAGTTTTATTGATGAAATGCTACCTGAACAAAGCTGTTTATGCAAACAGAACAGCACCCGCTTTTGCAGCAGCAGATATGAACCAGGTAATTTCACTTGCCGATCAGATTATCAGCAGTGGAACTTATTCTTTATCGTCAAACATATTTGACAATTTCGCACCAAATAACGACGGTATTTCTACTGAAAATATTTTTACTTTTCAGAATATCGGTGGATCAGAAAGTGGAAATATACGCAGCCGCTGGTTCTGTACATTGCACTACAACCAAAACCCAAGTGGATGGAATGGTTTTACAACTTTATCTGATTTTTACAGTAAGTTTGAAGCGGTTGATAAAAGACGTGGGGGTAACCCTTACCCGGGTATGACCAATGGCATATCACCGGGTTTTTTGGTTGGCCAGCAATTTACAGGTGCAGGCGTACCGCTTAAAGATAGAAAAGGAAATAATTTAGTATTTACTCCAGCAGTAGCTTTAAAAGAGGCTGGTAATAATCTAGAAGTTACAGGCATACGTGTTGTAAAATATCCAATTGATTATGTATCTGGCGATAATTCAAACAACGATTATGTTTTGTACAGGTACTCAGATGTTTTGTTAATGAAAGCCGAAGCTATATTAAGAGGTGGCACTGCAACCGCAGTTGCGCCAACTACCCCTCTGGCTGCAGTTAATATGGTACGTGCGAGGGTTACTGCAACAGCTTTAGCTTCCGTTAGTTTAGATCAATTATCAGACGAAAGAGGACGAGAATTTTATTGGGAAGGAATGCGCAGAACGGATATGGTTCGTTTTGGTAAATTTTTAGCACCAAGGGTTTTAAAGTCTGGCACATCTGATAGTAAGTATTTGTTGTTCCCTATTCCCAATCAGCAATTAGCAATTAATCCAAACCTCGTTCAAAACGCAGGTTATTAAAATAGTGCAGTTAGTTCGATTAGTTTTCTCATAAGCAAAAAAAAAGGGCGTTCAATTTATTTTGATCGCCTTTTTTTTATTTTAACTACATTCACTTTCTGAAAAAAAAACATGAAAACAGGCAGGGTTCTTCAAATTATACAATTGCTTTTTGTTACAGGCTTGCTTCATTCGTGCAAATTAAAAACTGAGACTGAAAGTGCTGCCCTTTTTCAATTGCAGCAAACATCAGTAACCGGCATCAATTTTACCAACAGCGTACAAAATACCAAAGACTTCAACATCTTTAGCTACCGCAATTTTTATAACGGCGGCGGCGTTGCCACCGGCGATATTAATAACGACGGGCTGGCAGATATTTTTTTTACCTCCAACATGGGAGCCAACAAACTGTATCTGAATAAAGGCAAATTTTCATTTGATGATATCAGCAATAAAGCTGGTATTGAAGAAAAAGGCAACTGGAATACCGGTGTAGTAATGGCCGATGTTAATGGCGATGGCTGGCTGGATATTTATGTATGCAATGCCGGTTTTGATAAATGGAAAAAAAAGGTTGGTAACAAACTCTTTATCAACAACGGTCTTTCTCCTTCTCCAATTGGAGAGGGCCGGGGTGAGGTTACTTTTACTGAAAAGGCCGCTGAGTATGGTCTTGATGAAAAAGGTTACACAACCCATGCCGCCTTTTTTGATTACGATCTGGATGGAGACCTGGATTGTTATATACTCAACAACAGTTTTATTCCTGTTAACACGTTAAACTACAGCAATAAAAGAGAACTACGTGCACAAGACTGGCCCGTAGAAGATTTTGCCAAAGGCGGCGGCGATAAATTGTTACGAAATGACAACGGATATTTTACAGATGTAAGCGAAGCCGCAAATATTTATGGCAGCCTCATCGGTTTTGGGCTGGGCGTAACAGTTGGGGATGTTAACGGAGATTATTACCCTGACTTGTACATCAGCAACGATTTTTTTGAGCGGGATTATCTATACATCAATCAGCGTAATGGTACTTTTAAAGAAGAACTGGAAAGCCGCATAGGTCATACCAGTCAGGCTTCAATGGGCGCTGATATTGCTGACATAAACAATGATGGTTACCCCGATATTTTTACAACCGATATGTTGCCTGCTGATGATTACCGTTTAAAATCAACTTCTTCTTTTGATAATTACGATGTGTATCAGTTTAAATTAAAACAAGGGTTTTATCACCAGGTACAGCAAAATGCTTTACAGGTAAATAACCGCAATGGTGGCTTTATGGAGACAGCACATTATAGTGGCGTAGCAGCCAGCGACTGGAGCTGGGGGGCATTGATTTTTGATGCAGACAATGATGGCCTTTCTGATATTTATGTAAGCAACGGCATTTATAAAGATGTGATTGATCAGGATTTTATTGATTTTTTTGCCAACGACATCATGCAGAAAATGGCCATGAGCGGCCAAAAAGAAGATATGCAAAGCATTGTTGACAGCATGCCATCAACCCCTATTTTAAATAATGCATTTAAAAACAATGGCAATTTAAAATTTAGTGATGAAGGAATTAACTGGGGGTTTAAACAACCCTCTTTTTCAAACGGTGCATCCTATGCCGATCTGGATAATGATGGTGACCTGGACCTGGTGGTAAACAATGTAAACATGCCTTCGTTTGTATATAAGAATACTTCAAGAGAAAAAGAAAACAGTAATTACATCAGTGTAATGCTTAAAGGTACCGGCATGAACAGTTTTGCTATAGGCAGTACAATAAAAATATTCAGCGGTAAGGATATCATCAACCGGGAAGTGATTCCGTCAAGAGGCTTTCAATCAAGTGTTGATTATAAAAATGTTATTGGTATGGGTGTAAAAAAAATAGACTCCATGTTTATTTATTGGCCCGACAGAACCGTTACCCGTGTTGATTCTCCGCAGATAAATAAATCGGTAACTATTGAATATGCAAAAAGTAAAAAAGAATCATTGCCGCTTATCGTTGATAAAAATGCAGTATCAAATTTTACACAGAATGCAAATGCCGGTTTTGAAAAACATACCGAAGATGATTTTGTAGATTTTTACCAGGCCCGCAACATACCTGTAATGCTTAGTAAAGAAGGGCCACGTGCTGCTGTGGCTGATATAAATGATGATGGACTTGATGATGTTTTTATTGGGGGTGCAAAAAACCAGCCTGGTCAGTTATACATACAAAATGCAACAGGATTTATGAAACAAAGCGGAAAAGAATTTGAGGCAGACAAAGTAAATGAAGATGTTGCTGTTTTGTTTTTTGATGCAGATGGTGATGGAGATAAAGATTTGTTTGTTGGGTCTGGAGGAAATAATCTCCCGCCACGCAGCCCCGGCCTGCAGCACCGGCTTTACCTAAATGATGGAAAGGGGAAATTCAACAAAGCTGCCAATTCATTTTCTGAAAATTATTCCAATATTGCGGTGGCGGTTGAAAATGATTTTGATGGCGATGGCGACCTGGATGTTTTTGTTGGCGGCAGAAGCATGAGTTATAATTATGGTGTGCCTGCCACCAGTTATATTTACGAGAATGATGGCAAAGGACATTTTACCGATGTTACAAAAACAAAAGCGGCTGCAATTGAAAAAATAGGGATGGTTACGGATGCTGTGTGGGCCAATATTACAGGCGATGTAAAAAATGAACTGGTAATAGTGGGCGAGTGGATGAGCCCTAAAATATTTGCCTACAGCAACGGAAAATTTACCGAAGTAAAAACCAATATGGATAATATGTATGGGTACTGGCAAACAGTAAAAGCTGCCGACCTGGATGGTGATGGTAATGAAGATCTGGTACTGGGTAATTTAGGAGAAAATTTTTATCTGCATCCTGATGAAAATAATCCGGTAAAACTATGGATGAATGATTTTGATGCCAATGGCGAACTGGATAAAATATTTTCACGTACCGTAGATGGAAAAGATGTACCAGTTTTTTTAAAGCGTGAGTTTACAGAAGTGTTGCCATCATTTAAAAAAGAAAACCTGCGGCATCATGTGTATGCCCAAAAAAGTATTCAAACTTTATTTAAACCAGACCAGCTTAAAACTGCTGCGGTAAAACTTTTTAATTATAGCAGCAGTTGTATTGCCTACAATAAAGGCAATAATAATTTTACCATAAAAAAATTACCAGTAGTTGCACAGCTATCCTGCATCAATGCGATACTGTGTACCGATATTAATAATGATGGTAAAATAGATTTGATATTTGGGGGCAACTTAGCCGATTGTTTGCCGCAGTTTGGCAGGCTGGATGCAGGCTCTGGCACTGTGTTAATGAATAAAGGCAATTCCCTTTGGGAAGAAATGCCTGCCACACAAACCGGAATAAACGTTAAGGGTATAACAAGAGATATTAAATGGATTGTACAAAAAAATAACAATGCACTGCTGTTTTTACGCAATAATGATTTTCCTGTTTTATATAAATTAAAAAAAGCTCAATAGAATTAATACAGATGAAGAGTGCGACGCCAATGAAGCCAAATAGTAATTCTGCAGCCGGGTACATAAAAAAAATATTCCTTTTTTTGTGTCTGGCAGCTGGGGTATTATCTTGCAAAACAAATAAAAAAAATACAAACTACCAGTTTGACGTGCTGGAAAGCAAACAGACGGGCCTCAACTTTCAAAACACACTTACTGCCACACCGGATTTTAACATGTTTAAGTACATGTACTTTTATAATGGTGCCGGAGTGGGTGCCGGCGATTTTAATAATGATGGATTGGTTGATCTTTTTTTTGCCAGCAACCAGGGACAAAATAAATTGTACATCAACAAAGGCGGTCTGCATTTTGAAGATGTGACTGTTGCTGCAAAAATTCCAAATGATGGCGGCTGGAGTACTGGCGTTTCGGTAGCAGATATTAATAATGATGGTCTGCTGGATTTATACATTTGCCGGGTTGGTAATTTTGAAAACCTGCAAAGTAAAAATCAATTTCTTATTTGCAAGGGGCTCGATAAAAATAATATTCCTTTTTATGAAGATGAAGCAACCGCTATGGGGCTTGCCCAGTCTGCATTTGGCACGCAGGCCGCTTTTTTAGATTACGATGCCGATGGCGATCTGGATATGTACCTGATGAATCATTCACTTCGCTACAACGGTACTTTTAATGACCGCAGCACTTTTAATAATACCTACGATTCACTGGCTGCTGATTATCTTTTTAAAAACGAAAATGGAAAATTCACCGATGTAAGTGAACTGGCGGGCATCAATCAATCAATAATTGGATATGGCTTGGGTATTTGCGTGGCAGATATAAATATGGATGGCTGGCCCGATATTTATGTAGGCAACGATTTTCATGAAAATGATTATCTGTACATAAACCAAAAAAACGGAACTTTCAAAGAAACCCTGGAAGAAGCTACAATGCACACAAGCCAGTTCAGCATGGGAGTAGATGTGGCGGATGTAAATAATGATGGCTTGCCTGATATTATCTCGATGGATATGCTGCCTTATGATCCATATATTTTAAAACGATCGCTTGGCGAGGATGAATACAATCTGTTTAATTATAAAGTACGCTCCGGTTATCATCCGCAGTTTGCAAGAAATGCAGTGCAGCTAAACCGCGGCAATGGCATGTTTAGCGAAGTAGGCATGTTTGCCGGTGTAGAAGCTACAGACTGGAGCTGGGCCGCTCTCTGGATGGATTTTGATAATGATGGCAACAAGGATTTATTTGTAAGCAACGGCATTCCCAAGCGAATGAATGATATGGATTACATAAACTATGTAAGCAACGAAGAGATACAGGAAAAAATCCGGAATAATAAAATTGAAGAAAAAGATATGGTGCTGATAGAAAAATTTCCGCAGATAAAACTTACCAATAAATTTTTCAGTAACAAGGGGCAACTGAAGTTTGAAGATATTGCAGCACAGATAAAAAATGACAAACAAACTTTCAGCAATGGCGCTGTATATGCCGATCTGGATAATGATGGTGATCTGGATGTGGTGGTAAATAATATTGATGCCCCGGTTTTGCTATACGAAAACAAAGCTCCAAAGTCTGCCGCCAATAAATGGTTATCTCTTTCATTAAAAGGGCCTGATAAAAACAGCAATGCCATTGGTGCCAAAGCCATTGTGTTTAATAAAAACGAATTAAAAACATTTGAGAATTTTCCGGTACGGGGTTTTCAAAGCAGTATGCAGTTGCCAATGCAACTTGGGCTTGGTAATGCAATGCCAGACTCAATTGTATTAATATGGCCCGATAATACCTGCCAGAAAATTGATTATAAAAGTGATACGCTTTTAAAGATAACTTATAAAAAAGGGCTGCCGCTTTTCAATTATAAAGTATTGGAGTTTTTTAATAAAAATACAACGGCTCTTGCAGAGGACATTACCGCACAAACCGCTTTACTTTTTAAACACGAGGAAAATCCTTTTAATGAATTTGACCGTGAGCAACTGATACCACAGATGGTATCTCGTGAAGGGCCTGCGCTTGCCGTGGGCGATGTTAATGCCGATGGACTGGAAGATGTATTTATTGGTTCATCAAAATTTAAAAAAGCAGTTTTGTTTTTTCAGCAGCCCAATGGAAAGTTTGTACAATCTGTACAACCGGCCATTAGCAACGACAGTGCAAGCGAAGATGTGGATGCCTGCTTTGCAGATGTTAACAAGGATGGTTTTCCTGATTTGCTGGTTGCAAGTGGCGGCAATGAATTTTATAATACAAATCAAAATCAAATGCCCAGGGTTTACCTGAATAAAGGTAAAGGCAATTTTGAAAAACACACAGCAGCATTCGATAAAAAAATTGCATTAACTGCCTCCTGTATTGAGCCTTACGATTTTAATGGCGATGGCTTTGTTGATTTATTTATAGGTGGCCGTGCTGTACCGTGGGAGTATGGCAAAATTCCAAACTCTTATTTATTGCAGAACGACGGCACCGGAAAATTTATTGATGTAACCGAAAAGTATAATCAATCTTTATCAAAAATTGGTTTTGTAACCGGTGCTGCCTGGGAAGATATGGATAATGATGGTGTAAAAGATTTGTTGCTTTGTTTAGAATGGGGTGGCCTGGTGGCTTTTAAAATCAAGCGTGGAAAACTGGAAGAAAAAATAATTACTGATAAACATGGCTGGTGGAGTTTTTTAAAACCAGTTGATGTTGATGGTGATGGCGATATGGATTTAATTGCCGGTAACCTGGGCGATAACAATCGGTTTAAACCAACCGCTGAGCAGCCTGTAAGGCTTTACTATAATGACTTTGATGATAATGGAAAAAAAGAACAGGTGCTTACTTATTATCTTGCCGGTAAAGAAATCCCTTTTGCAAATAAAGATGAGCTTACCAAACAGATGCCATCATTAAAAAAGAAATTTTTATATGCCGCCGATTTTGCTAAAGCATCTTTAACAGATATTTTTAGTGAAGCAAAATTAAATGCAGCGGATAAACTGTATGCCGATTATTTTTCGAACACAATTTTTGTAAACGATGGTAATTGGAATTTTACCCTTAAAGCATTACCATACCAGGCGCAACTTTCCACATACAGAGATGCGGTTGTTTTAAATGCAGATAATAATATGTTGCCTGATATTTTACTGGCAGGAAATTTTTACCACAGCAATACACAAATGGGTAAGTACGATGCAGATTATGGTACTGTATTGGTAAACCGTGGCAAAGGGAATTTTGTTTGCGAAAATATAAACGGTCTCATCATCAAAGGAGAAGCCAGGCATGTGCTTCCTTTAACTGTAAAAGGAATTCAGACTTACATAATGGTTAAAAACAACGACAGCGCTTCAGTAATACGGTTTAAATAAAATTTAGTAAACTGGATAATAAAGTTTGGTTACCCATTTAGATGTGTCCTGCTCTTTTGCCCTGTCTGTTACAAGTGACTGAAAAGGAATTGCGGGAGACATGTAGCCATAATCATTTTTAAATTTTTCCAGGTTCTGTAAAGCTTTATCAATTGTTATAAAACCACCGGCAATATTATCTGTAATTAAAATTTTTCCACCGGCAAACATTCGTTTGGCAATAATATCGCCCTTGTCATCTAAAGCCTTATCAACAGGCAGTGCAACCATATACACCCACTTACCAACACCATCATTTGTAATATTAAGCATGGGGGCATTGGTTGTATCAGCCGCATTTGCAGCGGCATATTGTTTTAATTTTTCAATATTAGTATAAATTTCTCTTACTGTTGGGTATTGTGTTGAAAATGCTTTGAGAGTTATCAAAGTGCTGTCTGCCTGATTTCCCCTTTTTACATCAAATCCATACACATTTTTTTTATTGCTTAAAAAACCCTGCAAGCCAA
Source organism: Chitinophagaceae bacterium (assembly GCA_043756605.1). GTDB lineage: Bacteria > Bacteroidota > Bacteroidia > Chitinophagales > Chitinophagaceae > Ferruginibacter. The sequence goes on along the minus strand of JAYURR010000017.1, from coordinate 4,369 downwards.
GCAGTATTTTTTGGTTGGCTTCTTTTATATGTTTTAAGTTGAAATAATATAATATCCTTTTGAAGGGATTGTAGCCGCTTTGCTGGCTGAATCTCCAGTTAACAATAACAGAATCATCTCCTGCTGTAATCAAGGTGAAAAGACTGGCAGCATTAATATTTTTATAGTGTATCGTTATATTGTTGTTCATCGAATTATCTGTTCCAAAAAAATATGTGCAACCATCCAGTTTATAAGTTGTAGGCGAAACTATTTTACCTTCTTTAGGCAACCATTTTGTACGGTAGTTACTGTTGCCCATAACACTTTGTACTGAACCTATTGAGCTTACGGTGGCTATTTCAGATGAAACTGCAATGTTTTCTGGAATAAAAAGAAAAATAGCACCGGTAATTATTAAGAGTAGAGCAACAATTCCAATCAACAATTTTTTCATTATACTATAAAATATAAATTTATATACCGCTGCAATTTATTAAATATAGAATTACCAAACCGATTTCATTTCCCATATCTGCAAATGCCCGAATTTACTTTTCGAACCGCTATTGAACAATGCTATGCCGGTATCACCTGCCACCGGAAAAAGCTGTGCAGTAAAAACCGCTTCGCCGTCGTTTACAAAAATTTCTGCAATGCTGTTATCGTAAAATACCTGCAGGTGAATTTTGTTATTTTTTAAAGCTATGCTTTTTTCAAAACGTAAAGATTTTTTAAAATTATCATTGAAACTGATGTTGCCACTTTTACTCCGGTCAATATAAAATACTTTAGTTGTAGCATCGTATCCAATCTCAAAATAATTATTATCGCCGGCGGCAATCTTTAAGCCGCATGTTGCATTGGCTGCAGGTTCTATATCAACTTGTAATTCAAATTGGTTACTCTTTACAGGCAAAATATTTTTATCTGCAACAATAATACCGGCAGACTTGAACAGTTTTTTTCGTAAATTATTTAAAACAGTTACCGGCTTTTGTATCAATATCCATTCATCACCTGTTTTCTTAACACTCAGGTTGCGTGGTAAGGCCATGGCGCTTTTCCATGGCGTGGTTGGTATGTCGTTTGCATAGTTCCAGTTATTTACCCAGCCTATAGCGGTTGGTAAATGGGTTGCCGGCAATTGATTGTAAGCAATGGCTGCATAATAATCGGGTCCGTAATCGGGTCTTAAAATATTATTTGAAGGGGTTTCATTTATAAATTTTTCTCCATCAAACTCTCCCACAAAATATTGCATTGTTGCATTCATCGACATTTGTAAAAGCCACTTCTTTTTACCGGGCATACCTTCAACAGGTACAGCAGTCAGGTCAGGGCATTCCCAAACACCACTAGTATCTCCTGCAGGGCCAAAATCGCTTAGGTGTTTCCAGTCTTTTAAATTTTTGGATGAATAGAATTGCACCACATGTTCCACCGGTAACATCACACTCATCACCCAGTATTTTTTGGGTTCGTACCAGAATATTTTTGGATCCCTGAAATCAACTTTGTGTAAATCCAATACCGGGTTGTTTGCATATTTTGTCCAGGTAATGCCATAATCTAAACTGTAGGCAATCTGTTGAGATTGGTTTTTATTTTCAATATGGCCGGTATAAACGGCAACCATCGGTATCTTACCATCTTTACCAAAACCACTGGTATTATTTTTATCAACTACGCAGGTTCCCGAAAATATCATAATCCCATTTTCTTCCGGAATGGCAATGGGCAGGTGTTTCCAGCGAATAAGATCTTTACTGGTTGCATGTGCCCAGGTCATGTGCCCCCATTGATTGCCAAATGGGTTGTGCTGGTAAAATAAATGATAAATACCATTATTGTAAACCAAACCATTGGGATCGTTGCACCAGTTTATGGCTGGCGAAAAATGAAACTGCGGACGATACTGTTCTGTATATATTTTTTTTTGAGCAGATACTTGCAAAGAACTGATGAGCATCATCGTTAAAAAAATATTTTTCATTTTCATAATGCGGTGAATTTTAGCTGCTTAATTTTTTCTCCAATGCTTCTAAAGAAACTCCCTTGGTTTCTGGCATTTTAGTTATTGTCCATACCAGTTGTAAAACCATCATGCCAGCAAGAAATGCGAAAATAATCCAGGGCGCATCTTTTAAAATGCCTTTCTGGTCATCAAGAAATAAAGGAGTTATTAATGTAATGATGGCTGCAAATATCCAATGCACACTTGCCCCGAAAGATTGCCCTTTTGCACGTATTTTATTAGGAAAAATCTCCGAAAGAAAAACCCAAATAACTGCACCCTGGCTGATGGCATGTGATGCAATAAACAACAAAAGAAAACTCATTAAAAACAAAGGGCTGCCATGTGTTTTAAAAGCGTATGCAACCATGCTGAGACTGATGATGTAGCCGATGGAGCCAATGATCATCAAAGTTTTTCTTCCCAACCGGTCAATAAGATATAGGCCGACAAAAGTGAAAATTAAATTGGTGCCCCCAATGGCGATGGAGTTTAATAAAGATTCTTTGGCACCAAGTCCCATCCTGGAAAGGATTTCGGGAGCATAGTATAAAATAAAGTTTATGCCCGATAACTGGTTGAAGAACGCAATTAAAAATGCAAGCCAGATTATTTTATTATGCTTGGGGCTAAAAAACTTAGATGAATTTACTGCACCGGCTTCATGTTTGTTGCTTTCAATAATGGATGCAATTTCTGCATCTGCATTTTCTACACCGGTTTCTTCCAATGCAATTTTTGCTCCGGCCAGGTCATTCTTTTTTGTAATAAGCCAGCGTGGGCTTTCGGGTACATACATAACCATCACGGAATATATGAGGGCAGGCACGGCCAATACACCCAACATCCAGCGCCAGTCGTTGGCACCACCAACGCCCTGTAAAAAATAATTCGACAGAAAGGCCATCAAAATACCAAACACAATATTGAATTGATACATAGCCACCAAACGGCCTCGTGTGGCCGGTGTGGAAATTTCTGAAATATAAGTTGGTGCCACAACAGATGATACGCCGATGCCTACACCGCCGATAAATCTGAAAAATGAAAAAGTATAAGCATCCTGCGCCAGTGCCGAGCCAAATGCCGAAACAGTGAAAAGAACGCCGATCCATAGCAATACTTTCTTTCTTCCATATTTATCAGTGGGTATGCCGCCAAATACCGAACCCAAAACAGTTCCCCACAATGCCATCGACATGATGAAGAAACCATGAAACAAAGGCGTAGTATGCCATAGCTCTTTGATAGGTTGATTGGCACCGGATATAACTACGGTATCAAACCCAAAAATAAAACCGGCAAGTGCTGCAACAATAGCATAGCGGGTGAGGTTGTTTTTATTCATGTGTTTCTAATAATTTATTAAGGCCACATGCCCGCCTGACCGGAACGGGCAGGGAATTTGCCGCAAGCAGTTCAATTTGTATGAACATTTTTGATGGCTCATTTCATAAGCAAGTTTGTAAATTCTAAATTAGGCTAAACGTGCATTTTTAAATGATTCTTTTTTTAAACCGCTATTTGCAACCGATTGCAGTTGGCAAATATTTTTATAATACGCTGGCACATTGTAAAATCTTTAAAATCAAAATTATTGCTATGCTTAAACATCAACTCACCTTGCTATTTTTTTTCTATTGCACTCGTTTCCTGTAACAATTCATTCCCAAAAAGAGTACGCAGTAACTGACGCTTCGCAAAAAAATGGCAGAAGGATGCCGCAGCTTACCTGGCCATGCAGGCCGAGCTTAGCAGGGATAACAGCCGCACACCCATGCAATGGAGCAGCTCTGCCAATGCAGGTTTTACAACCGGCAAACCATGGCTCGTTATCAACCCAAATTATACAACTGTAAATGTGGATGAATCTGAAAAAGACCCAAACTCCATTTTAAATTATGTAAAGAAGATGATTAAACTGAGGAGCGATCATGCAGATATTTTAGTTTACGGAAAATAAAATTTGCTGGATAAGGATAATCCGGATGTGTACGCTTACACCAGGGAAGCCAGAGGAAATTTTTTTTTAGTGCTGCTTAATTTTAGAGGTAAAAATGCAAAAGAAAATATCGGTATTGATTCTAGTAAAGCCCGTGCTGTTATAAATAATTATGAAAGTGCTGCTGCTTTAGATGGCACGTTAAGGCCCTGCGAAACAGCTATTTTTGAGTTGTAAGAAGGCAGTTTTTTACAGCAATCGTTTGCAATTAACCCAGACAAGGTGGTTGTCAGGGTTTTTGCTTTTTTAATGCTATTTTTTATTATTATAATTCATTAGTGTCCCGTAAAACTAAATAAAAGTTCTTTGAAATTCTTAATAGACATGTATTTCAGCCGAAAAACAAACGGTGACGATTTGAATTGAATTCA
>JAYURR010000016.1:0-6542 GCA_043756605.1 Chitinophagaceae bacterium | reverse complement strand
GCTGCTAATCCTATTGAAGGATTATTATTTACCCAGTTATAGATGGTACCCGATACCGGGCTGGTAAATACTATTGGAGTGGTTACCTGGTTGGCGCATAAGGTTTCATCTGAAACAGGATCTACTGATGCTGTTGGGTTAACCGTAATGATAAACGTGCTGGATGTACCCACACAACTTACTGCATTACTGGTATAAGTTGGTGTTACCGTTATAGTAGCTGTAACCGGTGCGGTACCCGGATTTGTAGCAGTAAACGAAGCTATATTACCTGCTCCGCTGGCCGCCAGGCCTATTGAAGGATCATTATTTACCCAATTGTAAACAATGCTGCCACCGGTATAGGCACTGCTGAAGTTAACCGCAGCAGTAGCATTACCATTACATAAAGATTGATTGGCTATTGCATTTGTAGTAGCTCTTGGGTTTACGGTTATGCTGAATGTAGTTGGCGAACCGGTGCAACTTACTCCATTATAAGTATATGTTGGTGTTACAGTAATATTTGCAATTATAGGCGCCGTGGTATTATTGGTGGCTGTAAATGCAGGAATATTTCCATTGCCGCTTCCCAGCAAACCTATACCTGTATTGGTATTGGTCCAGTTATATACAATGGTGCTTGCAGGAAATCCAGAACTTGGGCTGCTGAAATTAATAGAAGTGGTTAATGTATTAGCACAAAGAATCTGACTGGTTACCGGATCAACAGTGGCAGTAGGATTTACTGTTATGCTGAATGTGGTTGATGCACCGGTACAGGTTGTACCTGCATTGGTAAAAGTTGGTGTTACAGTTATGTTACCTGTAATCGGATTGGCCGTTGCATTGGTTAATGTAAACGGCGCAATATTACCCGTGCCACTGGCTGCAAGTCCAATTCCCGTATTATCATTTGTCCAGTTATAAACTGTACCAGCCACATTGCCGCTAAATGTTATCGCATTAGATGGTTGCCCGTTACATTTTACCTGGCTGGGTACTGCATTTACTGTTGGTATTGGATTTACAGTTACTGTAGCTGTGGTAGTTGGCCCCACACAGGTACCCGATGTTGGGGTAATGGTAAACGTAACTGTTTGTGGTACATTGGTAGTATTTGTAAGTGTGCCAATTATATTACCGCTTCCGCTGGCTGGAATGCCAGTTACCGCAACGGTATTATTCCTTGTCCAGGTATAGGTTGTACTGGCTACCGTACTGGTAAGCACAATAGGCGTTATGGCCGAACCCGAGCAGGTTGTTTGCGATGCCGGTGTTGCCGTTGCAACCGGGTTGCCGGTTACCGTTAGTGTAACATCGCCGGGGTTAGGTGCATTATAAAGAATGTTCATGGTGAGCCCCAAAGGCATTGCCGGAAAATTAACCGTGGCAAAGGTTCCCACGAGGGTAGTCGAAGTCATGATATTGTAAGTCTGTCCGCAAGAAGGTGTAAAGCCTCCAAACAACACTACATCTAATGTACCGCTTAATGTGGCTGTGCCTACAACCTGTAGCTGGTCGTATCCGGTGCAAGGCACAGTGCCGCCTATTTCTATCAACTCGGTACCCGTGCCATTGGTATAACCGGCACCAAATACGGTACAGCCCGGTGAAAGACCCGGGGATACAATACCGCCTGTATTATTATATACTGCACCGGTGAATGTACCGGTTCCTCTGTAGGTTCCGGCAGTAGTAACTACGCCGCCACCATTTATATTTAATGTGCCGTTATTGGTGATTGTAGCACCCGTGTTAATGGTAATGTTCTGTACCTGCGCTGTACCACCGGCAATTACAGGTGAAAACGGAGTTCCTGATGGAATAGTTACATCTGTAGTTGCTATTGGTACTGTGCCGCAAGACCAGTTGGCGCTATTAAACCAATTACTGCTGGTTGTACCCAGCCAGGTACCAGGTGTACAGACGCTTTCAAAGGTAAGCTTATCAACCACCACATATGAACCGCTGATGGTGATTCTGCCTATATTTGAAGAAGCACTGTTAAAGCCTATAAAATGTGTTTTCCAGTTACTTGCTGTGCCGGTTGGGGCTGTTGTGCAGGTTGCAATAACTACATTGGATGCATCATAAACGGTAAGTGTAATAGGCTGTGGAGTACATGCAGCACCGGCTTCAACATATAAACCAACTTTGCTGGCAAGTATCGGCAATGTAAAACCGATAGCTTCAGTAGTATTATTAAGATTTATAGAAGCTGTACCGCCCGGCACATCTGCAGCCGTTATATTGGTAGCACAAAGCCCCCAGGTAGCACTACCTTTAGACCAATCAGCCAGTAATGCTCTAGAATTGCTATTGGGAGCAGGGGCTGTTAATACCACACCACTACTAAATGTAAAAGGCATTACCGGTATAGTGTAGCCTGGTCCAAAACCTGAAGAAGGGTTTGTTGGAGAAGTGGGCACGCCTTCAAAAGATTCTACTACAGCCCCGCCACCAAATGAAGGCACTGTTACACATTGCCCAAAATTTTTAAGGGATATAAAGAACAATAAGCAGGTTAAAAGTATTTTAGATTTCATGTCGTTACATTTATAAAATTGAATTAAGGCAGAACAGCCTAATTGTATTTAAGCAGGGTATATGTTATTGTTTAAAATGAAATATTTGCAGGTATGCAGCATATTCTGCAGGATAGCTTTTCTTCCAGTTTTCAGCAGCATCTATGCTAGCTTTACTGGCTCCCGGGGCCGCAAGCTGGTAAGCCGGGTGATTGGGACAATAGTTTTTCATCAATATTGATTGCTCCGCTTTTAGCTGTGCCTCAGTTTTATTTGCCCGGTGGCTTTCAAAATTTAAAATGGCAGTAGCAGCTTCATTTGAAAGCCCACTCTTTTTATCTGAATTGTTAGAAACATTGGCTGCCGAACGTTCTGTAGCTGTGGCCGTTTTACCTGCTGCTGTTTGTGCACAGGCATTGCCACACATAAAAAAGGCTGCCATGGCCAAAAGGCCGCGTACTAAAAATTTTGCTGACATAGATTGGGTATTAGTGTATTTGGAAATAGAAAGTTTTGGAAAGTAAGATTTTTGACTTTTTAAGATCAGCCCTGATTCGTTAACAGGTACAAAATAGCAGGTAAGCAAGAGCGGGTGCATCTTTCTCATAATAAGGTTAAGGTTATTAGGTTTGGTAACTTTTGCAATTAATATTTGCCTCGGCAAATACGCTTGCGAATACAAGTTTAATATTTGTTTACAATAGTAATATCCAATTAGTTAAAATCAAAGTAAAAAATAACTTATTTCTTAAAAACAGGTGAAAATACCTGCTTTCATTTTATTGTATTTAATCTTTTAATCAACTAATCTTTCCAGTTAAATTTTGCCCAGGTATTAGCTGATATTATGAACCTCAGTTTAAGAAACTCAGTTTTTATTCTCCAAAAAATTAAACCATTATTAGTTTAATGGTATTAATATTTCCAATTAAAGAGTAAGATTGTAAAACGTATCGGAAATTTTTTGTCAAAGGGGATAAACAACCGTTTGATGTGGGTAAACCACTGCTTTGGGATGGCGAAAAAATGTATATTTGATATTAACAACCTTTTTTATTAACCCACTGATTTGTAAACTGTTATTTGATGCCAAAACAAATACAGGTCTTAATAATAGAAGACGAATTCATTATTGCCGATTATATACAGGGCTGCCTGGTTAATTTAGGATATGATGTTGTGGCCATTTGCACTTGTTATGATGAAGCTATTGTTGCGCTGCAAAATCATCACCCAGATATTGCCATTATAGATATAGGTATAAAAGGCGATAAAAACGGCATTGATATAGCAAACCACATCACAGCAAATTTTGATATTCCTTTCATATTTGCATCCAGCCATGGCGATAAAGGTACCATTGATAAAGCCAAGCAAACCAGGCCTGCCGCATATCTTGTTAAGCCTTTTACCGAAGAAGATTTATATGCTGCCATTGAAACTGCACTGGTAAATTTCAGCAATAAAAAAATAAAAGCCGAGCCAGAGGAAGAAATAATTTTAATAAATGATGGCTTTTTTATCCGCCATAAAAATAAATTTATAAAAATACTGTTGAAAGAATTGCTGTACGTTGAGGCCAACGATAATTACGTTAATTTATATACTGCCGATACACATTTTACTTTAAAAACCACCCTCTTAAAACTACAGGAAGTATTGCCACATTATTTTTTGCGCATACAAAAATCCTACATCGTTAATCTGCAACAGGTAAAAAGTTTTGATACGGAAGAAGTGGTTGTATGTGATAAAACAATTCCCATCGGTAAAAGTTACAACGACGCACTATTCGAAAAATTAAAAATTGTAAAAGGATAGACATCATCTATCGGCACAAATAGAATAATACTGTTAGTATGAGAAAAGGTTATTGCTTACTGATTTTTATATTGTGCATAGGTAGTGCATTTGCACAACCCAATGTATTAACCAAAAAAGATAAGCAGGTTATTGAAAGTTTTGAAATACTCGCAGACCACAATTACAGTTTTGAAAAAATAATATCCGACAGCAGTTTACCTTTTACCCCAAATCCATTGCTTTATAATTTTAAAGAAAACAAAGCTTACTGGGTAAGGTTTACAATAGAAAACCCTTACCGCAATGCGCAGGAATACTACTTGTCTGTTTTCCCTTTTATTGACAATGATTTTTATTATTACGATAAGGACCAAAACAAATGGCAAACAACCAGGTCTGGTTTGGCAAAGAGTGATAATTCCAGAAAGTACAGTCATTTCCCGCTTACGGTTGACAACAATTCGAAAACCAGTTTTTATACCCGGATAAATTTAAAAGCCCTGGTAAATTTCAAAGACAGCACACATATACACCTTCGTCTTTACAATGCCGCTGCTATAGATGCAGATGAACAAAAAAGCCGCGTTTTCTGGATTGGTACACTGGTGATCATTTTCATCTTATTCCTGTATAATCTTTATACCTGGTTTATCTTTAAAGACAAGGCTTTCTTATACTACCTGCTCATTTTAATAGGGAGTGCTGTTTATTTAACTGCCCTTAAAAAGCATTTTAATCTGTTGACTGACTTACGCTGGTTTAACGTGGTGCTTACAGAAGAAGGATATACTTTTTATCTTGACCTTGCCGCCATATTGACAAACCTGGCCATCCTCATCATATTAACAGGCTTCATACAATTTACACGCAACTACCTGCAAACAAAAGTGACACTGCCAAAATACGACAGTCTTTTAAAATATGGTAACGTACTGTTTTCTTTACTTGTGTTTTTTGTAACCTTTAATGCAATGACAACTGACGGATATTCATCAGTTTATACCTACTTAATAATGAATACTGTTACCGTTGCGCTTGTATTACTGATCATCTGGACAGGCATAGTCTCTTACAGACGAAAATATTTATTTGGCAAATATTTTTTACTGGCAAATATTTTACCCTTGTTACTGGTGATGCTGGTGGCCATCTATTTTATCGTCAACCCCATTGGTGCCGATAAATCAACACCACTTCCCAATCTGGCTGTTTTATCGCTGATAATAACTTTTGCTGTTGCACTTTTTGCCAGGATAAATGTATTAAAACAGGATCTGGGTAACGAACAACTGCAGGCACAGTCGCTGGTAAATAATCTTAAAATGGCCGAGCAAAGCAACACAGAAAAAGAAGTGGTACTTAAAGAAATTCATCATCGTGTAAAAAACAACCTGCAGATAATTAATGGTTTATTATTTATGCAGTTTAAAGATAACAACGATGAAAAAATGAAAGCCCAGCTTAAACAATCGCAGGAAAGAATTAAGAGCATGGCACTGGTACACAATAAGCTGTACGAATCTGACAGCACGGTACATGTTTACATAAAAGAGTACATAAAAGATCTCGCTGGCGATATACTGAAAACAAACACACCCGTAGGTAAATCTATTCAATTAAATATTGAAGAAAACGAAGCTATAAATTTATCATTGGATACTTCCGTATCGCTGGGCCTTATTTTAAATGAACTTATTACCAACGCCTGTAAATATGCTTTTACTCTCAAAGAAAACGGTCATATCAATATCGCCATCAACAAACAAGGCAATAGCTACCAGTTAATAGTTAAGGATGATGGCAGTGGACTGGCTGATGACTTTAATCAAAAAAATTCAATGGGCCTAAGGTTGGTTACAAATTTGTCGAAACAATTGGGCGGTGTAGCAAAATTCGAAAATAATAGCGGCGCCGTTGTTACTATTAATTTTGTGGATTCGGTTGCGGCGTAAAAAAGCCCTCTATAAAATATTACAGAGGGCATTAAAGTAGTCCCGCCAAGAATCGAACTTGGATCTAAAGTTTAGGAAACTTCTATTCTATCCATTGAACTACGGGACCATATGAATATCGAACAGGGAACAAGAAATGTTGAATGTCGAAATTCGGATGGCAAAAGTAAGCAATTCCCCGTTTTAGATTCCAATTAAAGTAGATTTTATATCGGGTTATGTAATCGATAAAGGCGATCAATCTAAAATCGCCAATCCAAAATCTAAAATCCATCCTATC
>JAYURR010000015.1:0-6549 GCA_043756605.1 Chitinophagaceae bacterium | reverse complement strand
AGCTCAAGCCTTTTTGCCATTTTATTTATTTATATTAAAGAAGGGGTACGCAATACACAGGTTCTTATTTTAGGCATCGTACTGGCAAATCTCTCTTTAACTCTATTGTCATACATTACTCATCTGCAGGAAACGGTAATGCAGCATATTATTTATTCTTCGGGCACTGCCCCCGATTTCTTTAATACAAATTTTAGAATATTTTTTGTAGGAACTGTTACACTCATGCTGGATGCATTCATCATGGTGATACTGTATGAATTTTTTTTTACTAAAGTAAGGGGGCTGAATATATTTAGCCGGCTTTTAATAACCATGTTACTTGTACTCAACTTTGATGCAGTGGTATTTATATTGGGCAGTTTTTGGGGTAGTGCTGATCTGGAAAATAAAATTGTAAGCCAGTTGATTAGCAAATCGGCGGTGGCTGTGTTTTTTGCTGCTGTTTTATATTTCTATCTCTATTACCTGGATAAAGAAAAAAATTATGTCGGCGCAAATGAAAAAAAAGGCCGGGAAGATATTTTTTCCATTCTTACTTATAAGGGCCGGTTTGAAAAATTGCAAACAGAAAAGGCAATCAGTGATGAGCAATTACAAAAAAGCATTACCGATAAAACGGAGGAACTCAAAAACTCGGTTCGCAGGTTTACCATCCTGTCTTCTGTTCATGAACTCAGGGTAGATAAGTTTTCATCGGCAGAACAAGCCCGGGAGTTTTTAAAAAAAGTACAGGAAGCTTTTGAAATTGACGCCTGTACCATTCATCTTTTAAAAAATGAAGAATTGATAATGCTTTCCAGTATAGGGATAGAAATAAAGGAAGAGGAAAAAATACTGGTTTCAACCACTCCTTATTTTAAAGAAATAATTGGTAATAAAAAATGCCTGGCTATAGAAGATACAGAGAAAGACCAGGATTTGGTAAAAGGCCGGGAGTTGGGGTTGGTTAATTTCAATTATTTGTCTTGTCTTGGTGCACCACTTCTTCATGGCAATAAAGTAATTGGAGTTATTAAGCTTTATTCAAGATCAGTAAAACGGGTATTTACAGCCATTGAAATAGAACACTTTCAATCGGTTGCCACCCAGGTAGCACATGCCATTGAAAATGCCCAATTGTACGAGCAAAATGAAAAACATAAAGAAGTACTGGTAAAGCAAGTTGTAGCCAGAAAAAAAGCAGAAGCAGAAATCAGGCAATCCAACGAGCGGTTCGAACTGGTAGGGCTTGCAACAAATGATGCTCTATGGGAATGGAACCTGGAAACCAACAAGGTTTGGGGAAACGAAACACATCAGAACCTCTACGGATTAACATTGGCTGACCGGGTTCCTGACTTTGATGAATGGAAAAAAAGATTACATCCCGACGACCTAGATCGAATGATTAAAACTGTTGATGAAATGCTGGCATCCAATAGCAGAAGTTTTGTAGCCGAATACCGGTTTCTTACTGAAAGTAAAGAATGGATATATGTGTATGGCAGTACATTTATTGAACGAAATAAAGAGGGCAAACCAATCCGGTTAGTGGGTAGTATGTGGAACATTACGGAACGTAAAAAAGCAGAAGAACTAATAAAATCTACGAATGAGCAACTGCGCCAGCTAATGACCCACTTGCAAACCGTTCGGGAAGAAGAACGCAAACGCATTGGCCGGGAGATTCATGATGAACTTGGCCAGCAGCTTACTGCCATAAAAATGGATGTAGCCTGGATTGATAAAAAAATTCCGGAAGAAACAGCCATCATAAAAAACAAACTAAAGAATATTATTACCCTGCTGGATGGAAGCAATGAATCGGTAAGAAAAATTTTAAGTGAACTAAGGCCCGGTATTTTAGATGACTATGGTTTGGCCGATGCCCTGGAGTGGCAAAGCAGGCAGTTTACTGAAAGTACCGGTATTCCGGTTACATTCACAAACAGCGAAGCAGCCATTAAATTGCCGGAGCAAATCAGCACCTGTATTTTCAGAGTGTACCAGGAATCACTTACCAATATTACACGATATGCCCAAGCCACTAAAGTTTTAGCTTCAATAATAATTAAAGATGATAGTATTATCCTTGCTGTAAAAGATGATGGAAAAGGGTTTGATACGGCATCTGTACAAAATAAAAAATCATTTGGTATTTTAGGTATGAAGGAAAGGGTTCATTCATTAGCCGGACAATTTGAATTGATTTCTTCACCCGGTAAAGGAACTGAAATTATTATCAGCATACCTTGCAGTACGCAAATAAAAATTTGAAACAACCTGCCAATAAAATGAAACGAATTATTTTAGCCGACGACCATAGCTTTATACGACTGGGGCTTATACAGATACTGAAAGACGAATACCCATTGGTAGAAATAAAAGAAGTAAGCGATGGAGAAAGCCTGGTGAAAGAAGTTACACTGCATGATTACGACCTGGTAATATCCGATCTGGATATGCCCGGCCGAAGCGGCCTGGAAGCATTGGAACAAATAAAACTTATCAAACCCAACCTGCCGGTTTTAATCCTCAGCATTTATACCGAAGACCTGTATGCTGTAAGGGTTTTAAAAGCCGGTGCATCGGGCTACATGAATAAAAACGCCGCTCCTTATGAATTAATTACTGCCATACAACGCATTGCTTTAGGAAAAAAATACATCACCCCCGAAATAGCCGAAAAACTATTGATACATATTGATACTGGTAAAAAACCACATGAACTGCTTACCAACCGGGAGCTTGAAATTTTTAAATTACTTGCCCTTGGAAAAACAATTACCCAGATCGCTGATTCACTTTCTTTAGCACTTACAACCATAAGCACCCACCGCAGCAGAATTATGGAAAAGCTAAATTTATCTACTAATTCTGATCTTACCCGCTATGCTATAGCCCATCACATTATTTCAGACATTGACTTATAGATTGGTTACCACAGCCCGGACCAAACTGTTATTTGTAATCAAGAGATTCTTCCTGGCTGACACAAACATGACCGATTTGTAGTATTGCTACTACCAAAGCAAGGCTGATACTGCTATTGGGTGCTACAGGTTATTATAAGTTATTTGTGCTGATAAATTAAAGAAAATAACAGCATGGAAATTTTAATTGTTGACAGCTCAGCACAGATCATCGAAAGACTGGCCGAATTACTTTCAGAAGTAAAAATCATCAAAACCATACACAGGGCCGTTTCTTATACGCAGGCATCAGCATTATTCAATAAAATTAAACCTGCTGTTGTGTTATTGGATGCCGACCTGCCAGCAAACAAGTCGGTTGATCTTTTAAAGGAGATAAAAGCAGCAAATACCGAAACGGCTGTTATTGTTTTATCCATTCATATAGATGTGCTTACAAAGCAAAAATTTACTTCCGCAGCCGCCGATTTCTTTTTTGATAAATACCATGAGTTTGAAATAATAGCATATACTATTAATAAGATTGCCGCTTATAAAAATTAAGCAGTTTATTTTAATACCTAAAACAAAGAAAAACCAAAATATAAAATGTACAAACAGTTAAAACAAACAGTGGCGAGGCTGAACAGAAAACGGGTTTTACTGTTTGTACTCATTTTTTTAATGGCACTGCTTGTGGCCACCATTTTCTTTTTTGACCCAAAAAATAATTTTATTTACCCGCCACAATCAATATTCATATTACTACCTGCAGGTGTTCTGGTTTTATTACTAATAGAAATTACCAGGATCAAAAAAATAAATCAGGCACTAAAACTTCAGAAAGATGATTACAGCATAATCCTGCACAATATTGACGAAGGGTTAATTACAACCGATAAAAGCGGACAAATACTTTATATGAATGCCCGGGCTGAAAAGCTTACAGGATGGAGCCGTATTGAAGCAATAAACAAGCCATTACATAAAATATATAATGTAGTAAACGAAGAAACAGGGGAGCCTTTTGAGCATATAATGAACCGTATTCTAAAAGGCGGAAAAAAAATTGAATGGGAAAACAACACTATCCTTTTGGCAAAAAATACAGGCCAATGCATCATCAGTAATTCGGGTACAGCATTACTTGACCCTCAGGGAAATATTTCGGGGGCGGTTGTGGTGTTCAATGATATTACCGAAAGGAAAAAAATTGAAGTACAATTAAAAGATAACGAGGAAAAGTACCGCAACCTGATTGAACAGGCCAGCGATGCCATCCTTATCTATTCTTTTGATGGCACTATTCATGAATTTAACAGGAGCTGTTATACCATGCTGGGTTATACAAAGAAAGAGTACAGCAAACTTAAACTTACTGATATTCTTGTAGAGGGTATCATTGTTAACCAGGATAACTACGCTGCAATACTGGCCGGAGAATCCAAAACCATTTACAGGCACCTGGTGCATAAGGACGGCACTCTTTTAGAAACAGAAGTAACGGTAAAATTGCAGGCAGATGGGAAAGCCATTGCTTTTGCACGTGATATTACTGAACGGAAAAAAGCAGAGCAGGAAATCAAAAAATCCCATGAACGATTTAAGCTGATTGGCCAGGCTACCAATGATGTTATATGGGAATGGAATCTCGAAACAAACGAATTATGGGGCAATGAAATGCATCAGCAGTTGTATGGATTAACGCTGGCTGACCCTGTTCCTACAGATGATGAGTGGAAGCGTAGGCTACATGCCAACGACAGGGAACGGATAATAAAAAGTATTGAAGAAACACTCAGTTCTAAAAATAACACATGGGATTCGGAATACCGGATGCATACAGAAAATAGAGGAGAGAGAAATATATATGGCCAAACTTATATTGAGCGTAATAATGAAGGAAAGCCCGTTCGCATGATTGGCAGCATGATGGACATTACTGAACGCAAAAAAGCAGAGGGTGCAATAAAAAAAGAAAAGGAGCTGTCAGATTCTATCATCAACAGCCTGCCGGGTGTATTTTACCTGTTAGATAAAAATGTAAAATTCCTGCGCTGGAACAAAAATTTTGAAACCATTACCGGTTACAATGCCGGTGAAATTGCCGCCATGCATCCGCTCGATTTTTTTGATGAAGATGAAAAAGGAGCAATAACAAAAAAAATTGTACAGGTATTTGCAGAAGGTGTGGTTAATGTGGAAGCCTGCTTTTATACAAAAGGCCATAAAAAAATTCCTTATTATTTAACAGGCTATAAGATAGAAAATGAGGGCAAAGTACAATTGATAGGAGTGGGTATTGATATTACTGAACGTAAAAATGCCGAAACAAAAACGAAAGCAGCCATAGAGCGCTATGATATACTTGCCGATGCCACCAGCGATACCATTTGGGATTGGGATATGGTAAATAATAAGATGCTGTATAATGATGGCATCACTAAAATGTTTGGATACAATACATCGGAGGTGGAAAATGTTGTTGACTGGTGGAATGATAAATTACATTCCGATGATTTTCAAAAAGTGACAGATGTTTTAAAGGATATTTTTGAAAAAAAGATGGAAAGGATACAGTTGTCTTACCGGTTTCGTTGTGCCGATGGTTCTTACAAACATATTTTTGACAGGGCTTTTGTGATCTTTGATAAGGATGGTAAACCCAACAGGATGATTGGGGCCATGCAGGATATTACTTACCAATCGGAGGAAGAAATACGGATTGCAAAAGCTACTATAGATGCACAGGAAGAAGAACGCAGTTACCTGAGTGCCGAACTGCACGATAATATCAACCAGATTTTAGCCGGCACATTGTTAACACTGGGCATGGTAAAATCTAAACAGGTAGATGCCGTTCAACAAAAAGAATTTGTTGAAACTGCGATGCTGTGTATCACAGATGCTATTAGTGAAACCAGGAAACTATCGCACAATTTGGCTCCTGCCCACTTTGAAGACAACACCTTAATAGATCTGTTTGAAAACCTGCTGTTAGCTATAAATTTAGAAAACCAGTTTACTATAAGGCTTGATTTTGATGAATTAAAAGGAACAGTTATCCCCGAAAATATACAGGTAAACCTATACCGGGTATTGCAGGAGCAAACAAAAAATATTTTGAAGTATTCCGAAGCAAGTACCATTGAAATAACCCTTAAAATTATTGATAATGCTGTAATGCTAAGGATGTTTGACAATGGCAAAGGATTTGATACCAGGGCTAAAAAAACGGGGATAGGTTTAAGCAATATCAAAAAGCGGGCAGAATCATTGAACGGTAAATTCATTTTAAATTCAGCGCCTGGGAAAGGTTGTGAAATTATTGTGGAGATACCGCTTGGCAATTAATACTCTCTGTATTTTGCCTGCCCGAATTGAAAGACTGTTTGCCGTGTGTTGGCAATTGCAGCTCTTTTGCAGGGTTAGCTTTGTGTCGGGGTTTTGTGTGCCTTGCAAATGTGCTGCAATGTGCGGTGGGTAGTTAGAGACTTTGAATTGAATGTCTTGTCACTTGAAGGTGAACGGAATTTTCAAATCGGGTTGCATACAACGTAAGTATTGCCGCTGGTACCATAAATATCTGAACGTGGGCCACCAATTGCCGCCTGGGGCGACATTACCGTGGTAGCACACATACGTATAGGCGATG
>JAYURR010000014.1:0-20530 GCA_043756605.1 Chitinophagaceae bacterium | reverse complement strand
TGAATATTGCGCAAAGCCACTACATTTAAGCCTTCATAAGCGGTGTTCGGATCGCAACTGTGATTTTGTGGTGCCCAGTTTGCCGGGTTATTATCCCAGAGCAAAAATACCTCTTTGCTGATCGGATAAGCGTATTTTCTAAAAGTTTCTTTTTCGTTAACATTCCAGTAACGCTCAACATAGCTGCGGGTTACAATCCGCTGGGCCATCCCCTCTCCTTTGAAAATCAATGCTTTAGCCGGCAAATTTTGCGTTGCATAAATACCATATCCGGCAATGGCATTACCCTTCATAGTGTATTTTTTCTGGCTGCGTTGGTGGCGGGTAATGCCTTCGTAAATTATTTTTTTAAGAAAACCAGCCTGGCCAATACCATCAGCTTTTAAGATATAATCGGCCGAGCCTTCGTACCCATCTTTATAAAAAACCGAGCAGGTAAAGTTAATTTCCAGGAAGAAGATTTCGTTTTGAGCGTTCACCCTAAAGTCCAACCGGGCATAACCGGCGCCGCCAAAACCCTGGAAAATTTGCAGGGCTGCATCTTTTAATTGTGCTTCCAGCACAGGGTCGCTGCAGGGTATATTTGCTTCGGGATGTAGTTCTGATGTTTTTAAAGCATAGGTTTTAAAGGCAAAACCTTCGGGGAAAATATATTCAATTGGTTTAAATACCGTACAGGTTTTTTCATCATCTGCATTGGCAACCAGCATTACGGTAAATTCTCTCCCCTGTATATATTCTTCTACCAGTAATGGTCCGTATTCATCTAAAATTTCACTGCATTTTTGCAGAAGTTCTTCTTTATTATTAACAAGAGAGTGCTGATCTATACCCAAACTATCGCCGGCTTTATCGGGCTTTACAAAAAGAGGATATTTTAAGTGAGTACAGGAAGAATTAATGCTATCAAGCGTTTCAATCAATGCAAATGCAGGTGTTTTAATACCGGCAACATAAGCCACATATTTCATCAAATCTTTTGGCGGATCGTATAACAAAGATGTTGGCCCGGTAAAAGGCATATTCAAAAGCTCCATAAAATAAATAACATCAATAGAAGGAACGCTCCACTCCAGATAACCCTCACAAAGGTTTACAAAAACATCATAGTTTTTTTTCTTAAGCTCTTTAAGTTGTTTGTAGGTAGATAATTTGTTGAGCAACACATGATCAAATGATGCATCCGGCATTAAGTGACTGATGTTACGTGGAGGATCGTAATTTTGGTAATCAACATCAGAAGTGGAATAGTCGGGCTGAAGCACACAGATTTTCATAGTAATTAAGAAGATTAAGCAATACGCCTTTTTAACTGGCTTGCCGACAGGCGGGTGAATGCATCATTGATAATTTCGGAAACCAGCTCGGTAAAACTTACGCCGCTAAAACGAAGTATGGCGCCTATGGATGTATAATTTTCATCTTCGCTTAAACCGCATTGGGCATTAACTTCCAGCACATATAATTTACCGGTTTCCTTATCCATCCGCACATCGGCACGGGTGTAGCCACAACCTTTGCAGGCAACAAAAGCATCCCAGCTTATTTTTTTTATTTCATCAATTAAAGAAGCGTCGGGCAAAGCATATTCATAAAAATTAGCTTCGTTGGGCATGGGCGTTTCGTCTTCATAAATTTCCCAAAGCCTGTCGAACGATAAAAACTTTTCCTGCTCCGGTAAGGATTTGTGAAAAACCCTTTCAACCGGCGTGTATATTTTTGCTTCTTTAGGATTATTATACGAGCCAGATATCATCACCGTAAACTCTGGCCCGGTAACAAATGATTCGGCAATCAGTCCATCTGCAGCAAGGTCCCATCCGCGGTAACCTGCAAACATTTTATTTACCTGCTCCTGTAATTCGGGTTGGTTGTGAACCACATTTTTTATGCCCACGCCCATACTGCCGCCAGAGATGGAAGGTTTAACAATCACAGGCGTGCCGAGCAATTTAAAAATGTTGTCAATATCATCTTTATCATCAATGGCTTTCCATTTGGCAGAAGGAACACCGGCTTTATCAAAAGCTTTTTTCATGGGTATTTTAGAAGTGGTGATGCGGTAGAAATATTCATCCGATCCGGTATAAATTAAACCTTTCTCTTCTAATAATTTTACAACAGAAATACCGGGAGTGCCGTTAACCTCATCTCCATCGCACAAATTAAAAACTACGGGTGTTTTATGGGCAAAGTCTTTTTCTTTTGCAATTGTTTCTATAATGGCTGCATAATCATTTATGGTAACCGGTTGCCATTGCCACTCAATACCCAGCTCTGCAAATGTTTTTTCATACTCAGCAATGCTCTGGCTAAAATCGTAATAATAATCAATATTGGCATCTGCTGTTTCTAAAAGCGGTGCCAGTACCCAAACTTTAATTTGATGATTTGTAAAAGAAGACCGTAAAGGTTTTAATGCAGCCATGGAATATAATGGGCGGCTATAAGGATAATTTTTGCCTTACCTGTTGCCTGATAAAATCGGTTAGTTTATATTTTGAAAGCGTTTCAACAGAAAGATGCGAAGCGCCGTTAATTAACTGTAAACATGCTGCGCTGCCGCAGTTACAAACAAAAGGCCGGGCCATTTCCCATTCGGTAGATGGATAGAAAAAACTAAACTCATCGCCGGGTTGCATGGCTTGTAAACAAACCAGTTCCATGCTTGTGGTATTAAAAAAAATATTGGGTGCACAACTGTGGTTTATGTATTGCAGAAACTCAGGCATAAGCGTAATATGCATGCTGGTACCGGTTTGTATAGTTAAGTATGTAGCAAAAGATTGCGTTGTAGCCGCATTGAATTTACAAATAACATCGCCGGGAGCAAAACTAACAGCAGCAAATAAAGCCTTTTGATTGGTTTGGTTATTGAGTAAAACATTTGCAAAAATGTGGTTACTGATAACTTCGGCGGATGGGGCAGTAATAGAAGTTTTTATCATGCTTTTTTAGATGGTAATGACCCGTAAAAGTTTAAAATAAATTATTTTATTTTTAGCAAGCATTTCTATTTAGTAAATGTATAAAAGCATTCACTATTAAAAAAGATAATTAACCATTATTATTGAATGGTGGATTAATAGCGATATTGTGTGTATAACCGAGCGATCTGATTTTATTGCTTAACCAATTTTAGTTTATGGAGATAGAACCCAATCCCGAATTATTGCTGCAATTAGTAAAAATGAAAATGCCTTTTGGTAAATATAAAGACAGAATTTTGTGCGACTTGCCGGTATCGTACCTGGAATGGTTTCAGCAAAAGGGTTTTCCAAAAGGTAAACTGGGCGTATTGCTGGAAACTTTATACGAGATAAAGATTAACGGACTGGAAGAATTGTTGGTGCCGCTTAAAAGGTTATAGTTTTGCCATAGCTTGTGTTACACCTCTTGTATTACGTCGAAGCCTTTAAAATTACCTACTATCGCAAAGCCAATAACTTCGGCAGCTATTTTTTTATATTTTATTTTACAGGACGTTTCATTAATAGTAGCACCAGAGCCAACAGCATCGTCAATTAATAATATGCGGTTAAAAACCCGTTTATCATCCACAACAATACTTGCGTTAGCGTTACTGATCCTGTCTTCAATTTTTGAAAGGGCTTTTTGTGGGATAGGTATCAGGCCGCTTACTTTTTTAAGATTAATATGCGGCGCAGATAAATTAAATGAATTTTTAAAATAGTTCATTATCTGTACCTCTCTTTTTATTGTAGGAGGGATATAACCAACAGCATCAATGCTTTTTGATATGATGAGAGCCTCTAACTTATCTTTTAGCAAAAGGCATATTTTTTCCATCAACGTTTTTTGTTGTGCCTGTTTTGCAAAATGAATAAGGTTTCCAATTTTAGTTTTGCCAAATCTTTCTATAGCATAAAAATCGCCGTAATACATTTCATCTATACATACCCTGGAGAAAGCCTTTGTGTTTACCAGTTTTTCTGTTCCGTTTATCAGGTTATAGTTACCATAATATGCAAGATATTTTTCCCTGGTTTTAATGTATTCGGTAATTGTTTTTTGAAGCGGCAAATTTTGTTTGTCGCACCATTTTTCAAAAGCTTCTATACCCTCCAACTGGTTGCCGGTTTCCGTAAACAGGTTAAAATTGTCTTGTAAAAAAGCCTTTTCTGTATCATTTATTTTATTGGCTGCCGCAGACTTTGTTTTTACCTTTTCTTTTAATCTGTAATATACTTTGGGTGCCCTGCCAAGTTTTTCTATTTCTCCGGCATCAATAAGCTTTACCAACCCCCTATGTATAATTTGTTTTGATACACTTATAGATTCCGTCATTTCTTTGGGAGAAGCTTCAAAATGACGATTTAAATACACAAGTATCTGATTTTCAACATTCATAGTTTACTATTTATAGTAAACAGTAAACATACTGTTTTTATTTTAGTATTCAAAAAAACAGCTTAATTTGGTATTGAGAAGGTTAAAAAAACATACGGATTTATACACCACTCATCATTTATCTCCCGGTCAATATCACCGTAACGTAAATCAAGCATGTTACCCGATTCATTAATTTCCCAAAGGGTAAGCGGCTTTCTCTCTTTTCCTTTTTCCATTATTTCAGGAATCATTTCATTTAGCATACCGTTCCAGCAAAGCTGAATTAATTGCTCTTTTTGCGAAAGCTGTTTGTTGTTTTTATTACCAGTTAGTTCAACCCAATCTCTTTTAAAATAGCTGCTGTTGCTTAGTAATAATATTTCCTGATTGGTAGAGTTGTTTTTCATTGTGTTGAGCTTTAATGTTGCTCAATACTTTGATGCTTAAAAGGGGAAAATGTAATAAAGACCGGGTTTAATTTCTTGTTAATAACATAAAATAATGAAGATGCGTTTTTATGGTGAGATTCAGAGTAAGTGAATTCATAAAAACAAAAAAGACCCAACCTAAGCTGAGTCTTTTAGTGGTGTGGGCCGGGATTGAACCGGCGACACAAGGATTTTCAGTCCTTTGCTCTACCAACTGAGCTACCGCACCTCCTTGAATATCGAATTACCAACAAAGAATGTTGAATTTCGAAATGGGGTTGCAAAAATAAGGGTTTCTGCCAAATATCAATATGCAATTTCAAAATTAGCCCGTAGATTTAGCAGATTAAACCTTTCTTATCTGCGTATTCAGCGAAATCTGCGGGAAATCTTACTAGTTTCCGTATTCGCATAAAAATTTAATACGCATCAGCTTTAACTGCTCCCAGTTAAAATTGCTGTCGGCCAACTCTTCCTGTGCTACCTGCAGCGATGAAGTTTCGCAGCTTTTAAAATAATCCATAATTTCGTCCTGTTCGTATTCGTCCACCATTTCATCAATGGCATAATCCAGGTTTAGTTTGGTGCC
This sequence comes from Chitinophagaceae bacterium, assembly GCA_043756605.1. GTDB lineage: Bacteria > Bacteroidota > Bacteroidia > Chitinophagales > Chitinophagaceae > Ferruginibacter. The sequence continues at coordinate 15,160 of JAYURR010000014.1, read as the reverse complement.
GCTGGCAACAATGGTTTCCATTTCCTCTAGTAGTTCATCAATACGCAGGTCACGGGTTTTGGCAACCGTTTCCAGGGGAATCTTTTTATCAATGTTTTGAATAATGAAGATTTTATTGTTATTGCGGTTTACCACACTTTTCATCACAAAATCATCGGGCTTTACGATGTCGTTTTCTTCTACGTATTTGGTAATCACATCTAAAAAAGGTTTACCATAGCGCAAAGCTTTTCCTTTACTTACGCCGCTTATTTTTTCCAGCTCCGTCATAGTTGTGGGGAACATCGTGGCCATATCTTCCAGGCTGTTTTCTAAAAAGATAACAAAGGGTGGCAGGTTTTTTTCTTTGGCTACTTTTTTACGAAGGTCTTTCAGCAGCAGCATTAATTTTTCGTCGGCAGCCGCTAATTCTGCTGCAGCCTGTTCGCTTTCTTCATCATCGGCATTGGCTTCTTCAAACAAATTATTTAATGCAATTTTAAATGTTGTTGGTTTTTTTAAAAAGGCAATACCGGCTTTTGTAAGTTTCAACAAACCATACTCCACAATATCTTTTTCAATTAAACCGGCCAGTAGCATCTGGCGTATCAGGCTGTTCCAGAAATGATTTTCTTTATCGTTGCCACTTGCAAAAACATCCAGCTCTTCGTGGCGGTACATTTTAACCTGCGGCGTTGCTTTACCGGCAAGTATTAGTAAAGTATATTCAACCGGAAACTGTTCGCCCAATGCTTTTACAATTTTTAAAACAACAACCGCATCATCTTTTGCTTCAATTTTTTCTTTAGGGTTTATACAGTTGTCGCAATGGCCGCAGCTTTTTTTATCATCGTAATGCTCTCCAAAATAATGCAGCAATATTTTGCGGCGGCATACACTGCTTTCGGCATAAGTAACTGTTTCGTTTATCAATTGTGCGCCCACTTCTCTTTCGCTCAAAGGCTTGTCTCTCATCAAATGTTCCAGCTTGGCAACATCTTTATGAGAATAGTAGAGAATACATTTTCCTTCCATGCCATCACGGCCACCACGGCCGGTTTCCTGGTAATAATTTTCTATTGATTTAGGGATGTTGTAATGGATAACAAAACGGATATCAGGTTTATCTATACCCATGCCAAATGCAATGGTAGCAACTATTACATCCACATCTTCATTTAAAAACTGATCCTGTCTTTCCGATCTTAATTTACTATCTAACCCTGCGTGATAAGCCACCGCTTTTATGCCATTTGCCATCAGCATTTTTGCAAGCTCTTCGGTTGTTTTGCGGTTGAGTGTGTAAATGATTCCGCTTTTGCCTTTGTGCTGCTGTATAAAGCGAACAATGCTTTTATTGGTTTGATCGAGATTTATTTTAGGCTGAATTTCGTAATACAAATTTGGCCTGTTAAAAGACGAGATGAAAATTTTTGCTTTTCTCAAGCCCAGATTTTTAACAATATCGCTTTGTACTTTTGGTGTGGCGGTTGCAGTTAAAGCAATTACTGGTATGGTTTCATCAATCAGATCCATCATCTCCCTAAGCCTTCTGTACTCCGGTCTAAAGTCGTGCCCCCATTCCGAAATACAATGTGCTTCATCTACCGCAAAAAAAGAAATTTTAAGTTCTTTAAAAAATGCAATGTTCTCTTCCTTGGTCATGGTTTCGGGAGCCACATAAAGCATTTTGGTTTTACCCGTTGTAAGATCGTCTTTTACAATTTTTTGCTGGCCCTTGTTTAAAGTGCTGTTTAAAAAATGCGCCACATTATCTTTACTGCTGTAACTGCGTACTAGGTCAACCTGGTTTTTCATCAATGCAATTAACGGAGATACAATAATAGCAACCCCTTCGCTTATCATGGCCGGCAACTGGTAGCATAAACTTTTACCGCCGCCTGTTGGCATAATTACAAAAGTGTCGTTACCATTTAGCAGACTTTCAATAATCTCTTCCTGAGTACCTTTAAAACCATCAAACCCAAATTGTTCCTGAAGTTGTGTTGCAAGATCGGGCTGGTTTTTTAATGCTGCTTTAATTGCAATTTTAGGTTTTGGTTCTTTTGTATTGGATTTTGTATTGGCCATAATTTTATCTTAAGGATATTTTTGCTTTGTGTTTTTAACTCATGGTTTTTTAAGGGCAGCGAAGGTAATTTAAAAACGCTGCAAAATCAAACCCAATCTATCTTAAAAGGGTTTATTTAAAAGTTAATTCAATCACTTAAGATAAACAAAATAAATTAAGATGCAAAAAAATGAACATAAAAATATCAGCACAACAAACCGTTGTGGTAGCGCCGCTGATGTTCTTTGCATTATGAATGATTTGAAGTAGGTTTGCGCTTTACTGATGAATACAGAAAAAATTATACCACTAGCCTTACGCACCATTGAGCTGGAAACCAACGCAATCGGTGGCTTAAAATCGTTTATTAATGATGATTTTGTAAAGGCGGTTGCTGCAATTGCTGCATCTAAAGGACGACTGATTGTAAGCGGAATAGGAAAGAGCGCCATCATAGCTCAAAAAATTGTTGCCACATTAAACAGTACCGGAACACCTTCGGTATTTATGCATGCTGCCGATGCCATACACGGCGATTTGGGTATGATACAAACCGATGATGTTGTTTTGGTGATAAGCAAAAGTGGCAACAGTCCCGAAATAAAAGTACTTGCACCGCTTGTAAAAAATTTTGGAAACACATTGATTGGTATGGTTGGCAACACCGGGTCTTTTCTTGCCCTTAACAGCGATATTATTTTAAACACAACTGTAGAGCAGGAAGCCTGCCCCATTAACCTGGCACCAACCAGCAGCACTACCGCACAAATGGTAATGGGCGATGCGTTAGCTGTTTGCCTGATGGAGATGAAAGAATTCAGCAGCAACGATTTTGCAAAATATCATCCTGGCGGCACGCTGGGCAAAAAATTATATTTACGGGTAGATGATCTGGCAGCACAAAATGCCAAACCAAAAGTTTTACCAACAGCAACCATAAAAGAAGTGATTATTGAAATGACACAAAAAAGATTGGGTGCTGCTGTTGTTGTTGATGATGCAGAAAGTATTTTGGGCATTATAACTGATGGTGATTTAAGAAGAATGCTGGAGAAAGCAGATTCATTTGAAAACCTGCATACAAAAGATATTATGAGCATAAACCCAAAAACCATTGCGGCAGATGTGCTGGCAATATATGCGCTTGATGAAATGCGAAAGCATAACATAAGTCAGTTGGTTGTTGAAAATAAAAATAAGTATGCAGGCATTATTCACTTACACGACCTGGTGAAAGAAGGAATTATATAATTAAACATGAGCAAAAATAATTACGTTGCCATTATGGCCGGGGGAATTGGAAGCAGGTTTTGGCCCGTAAGCCGTACAGATTTTCCAAAGCAGTTTCTGGATATATTAAATACCGGCCGCACTTTAATACAGGCCACATTTGACCGGTTTGCAAAATTTGTACCGGCTGAAAATATTTACATCATCACTTTTGAGCATTATAAAGATATTGTTGCAAAGCAGCTGCCCGAACTGCCTGCTGCAAATATACTTTGCGAACCTTCCCGTAAAAATACCGCACCATGCGTTGCGTATATTTCTTACAAGCTGCACCAGTTAAATGCAAATGCTAATTTAATTTGTGCACCGGCCGATCACATTATTACTGATGAACCCGCATTTGAAAAAGTTTGTAAAGATGCGCTGCATTTTACATCGCATATAAAAGGATTGGTAACGCTTGGTATAAAACCAACACACCCTAATACAGGCTATGGTTATATACAATACGAGCCACATGCGGTAAGTGAAAATGTATATAAAGTAAAAACATTTACCGAAAAACCAGATCTGCAGCTTGCAAAAACATTTATGGCAAGCGGCGATTTTTTATGGAACGCCGGCATATTTGTGTGGCAGGTAAAAAATATTATAAAGGCATTTGAAAAACATTTGCCTGAGCTGGCCGAAGTTTTTGAGGCCGAGAAAAACCAATTCAATACAAAAAAAGAAGCACAGGCTATTGAAAGGATTTACCCGCTGTGCATAAACATTTCCATTGATTATGCAGTGATGGAAAAAGCAGATAATGTATATATTATTCCATCGTCATTCGGGTGGAGCGATTTGGGAACATGGGCAAGCACATACGATAACCTGGAGAAAGATTATCTTGGAAATGCCGTTGTTGGCAACCAGGTAATGGTGATAGATGCTACTAACAATATTGTGCATGCAGAAAATAAAAAACTAGTTGTGCTGCAGGGGCTGGATGATTTTGTAATAGTTGATACCAAAGATGTTTTACTCATCTGCAAAAAAGAAAAAGAACAGGATATAAAAGAATACGTTGCCGAAATAAAGAGAAACAAGGGCGAAAAATATTTGTAACATTTTTTCCTCTTTTCCTCCTTTATCCTCTTTGCCAAATCTGTGCGAAGGTTTAACCAATAGCCAAAAGAAATACTTCGACAGGCTCAGTAGAGGTGAAGGAGAAAAATGCTACGCATTTTGATAAGTTCAAACTTCGATATTGCAAACCACTTTTTAAATATTCTCTTAGCTTGATACCAACTATACAAAGCAAATTGCCCAACGTTGGCACCACCATTTTTACCGTAATGAGTGTGCTGGCTAACGAACACAAAGCCATCAACCTCGGCCAGGGTTTTCCGGATTATGCGATGAATGAAGAATTGATTGCCCTGGTGAACAAAGCCATGCAGGCCGGGCATAATCAATACGTACACATGAACGGTTTGCCTGCATTGCGGGAGCAACTGGCAGAAAAAATAGGAGGACTTTACTCAACAGTTATTAATGCTGATACAGAAATTACCATTACACCCGGTGGCACTTACGCCATTTACACAGCGCTTACAACCATACTACAACCTGGCGATGAGGTAATTGTTTTTGAACCTGCTTACGATAGTTACATTCCAAACATTGAAATTAACGGAGCAGTACCGGTTTTAATTCCGCTGGTTTATCCCGATTATAAAATTGACTGGAGGCTGGTGAAACAAAAAATTACCCCCAAAACAAAACTCATTATGCTAAACACACCCCATAACCCAACTGGTGCGGTGTTGAGTACGGATGATATTTTGCAATTGCAAAGCATTGTAAAAGGAACCGGCATTTTTATTTTGAGTGATGAAGTGTATGAGCATTTAATTTTTGATGGCAAACAACATGAAAGCATGTTGCGATACCCCGATTTGTACGAAAGGAGTTTTGTATGTTTTTCATTTGGCAAGGTTTACCACTGCACCGGTTGGAAGCTTGGCTACTGCGTGGCGCCGCCTGCGCTGATGAAGGAGTATAGAAAAGTACACCAGTTTAATTGCTTTACCTGCAACAGCCCGGTACAGTTTGCATTGGCTGAATTTTTAAAAGCGAAAGAAAACTATTTGCAGCTTGGTAGCTTTCTGCAGCAAAAAAGAGATTACCTTAAAACGCTGATGCAGCAAACAAAATTTAAACCCCTGCCATCTTACGGCAGTTATTTTCAGCTATACAGCTACAGCGATATTACAGAAGAAAGTGAAAAAGATTTTGCCATCCGCCTAACAAAAGAATATGGTGTGGCTACCATACCAACCTCGGCCTTTTATAAAAACGCAACAGATAATAAAGTGCTGCGTTTTTGTTTTTCTAAAAATGAAAATACGTTGCAAGAAGCGGCCAACCGGTTGGTTAAGTTGTCTGGCCACTAACAAGGCTGCCACTAGAAACAACACTTACATACACAGGTTACTAGCAACCCAGTTATCTTTTAAATTATAGAAGTATTTGTAGTGGCCTGATACCTAAGCATGTTACACAAAAAAGTATTTTACCCTTATACAATTTCGTGTAATTTTTATAAAATTAAATGCTAAAAAAGTATCAGCATATACAATACAGGTTTGCTGCTTTAAAACGGAATGATTTTTGGCCCCTTATTCTCTAAAATAACGCCATGATGAAAACATTTAAATATTTATGCTTTGCTTTAGTTGCAGCATTTGCTTTTGCAGCATGTGCAACACCAGTGCATGTAGAGAAAGATGATGCGGTGAATTTTAAAAAATACAAAACATATATTTGGGTTGATACAAAATACAATGAGACGGATAATACACAACGCCCATCATCTTACGGCGATATTACAGTAAGAAACGCTGCCAATGCTGAGCTAAGAAATATAGGCTGGAGTGAGACTACAGATAATCCTGATATTTTAATAAGCTACGATGTGCTGGTAAATAATTCAACGGTGCGTAAATCTGATCCGGTGTATTCTCAATCTTATACCCGTACTTATTATAACCCACGCTTACGCAGATGGGGTACTATTTATTACCCGTCGGAATTTTTAGGTTACAACAGTTACGATGTACCACTTAAGGAAGGAACCATCACCCTAACTTTTACGGATGCAAATACAGATAAAGTTGTTTTGCAGGGATGGACTACAGACGAGTTGAATTATGCCCGTATAACAACAGAAGAAATAACTGCCGGTGTAAAAAATATTTTTAGTAAACTTAATCTGGCATCAAAGTAATTATGGGCCTGATCCCCTGATATATTTCAATTTGTATATAGTACTTATCTAAAAGGCCGCTAATACCGGCTGATGAAAACTTAGCCTTCTTTATCCTGTTTACATCAGGATCAAAAGAGTAATTATAGGCGGTTCTAAAATCAACTTTTTCTAAAATGCTGTTGTTGAAAGTTGCCCTGTTTAAATCGCAATTATCAAACACTGTATTGGTAAGATCAGTTTCTGTAAAATCAACTTCGTGCAGACTACAATCTTTAAAAGTTGTTTTTTTAAGCTTTCGTTTGTAAAAAGAAGAGAGGTTGAGATGGCAGGTATAAAAATGTACGCTGAATAAAAATTCGTGGTAATCCTCAAAATGTAAACCCGGTAATTTGCAGCTTTTAAATGTACAATCTTTAAAAGCGGTGCGGCCAAGCTTTGCCAGGCTTATATTACAGCCCGTAAATGTACAATCAGAAAATTTATTTTTGAAAGATCGAGTTTTGAAAAATTACAATTGGTGAACCGGCAGTATTCATAATCTGCTTTTGTAAACTCCTGGCCTGTAAAATCAACCTGGTCAAAAATTTTATCTTATATGTAAATCTTCTCCATTTTTTTAATAAGCTACAACAACTCATAGAGCGCCCTCAAACGCTCCCTTGTCATCTGCACTTCCCAGTTTTTTCCCAAAGCATTTTCCCAAAGCGGTTTCATGCCGAGCGATACATCAATCATCTTATTAAACTCATCATCGCTTAAATTGGCGCAAATGTTTTTTGGTATATCAATGTTGTTTTTCTCAACCATGTATTTAAATTCCTTCACACCTTCGGGATAAAACGCTGACAACTTATCAAACACAATGCAATTGCCAATACCATGTTTGGTGCCCAGTAAATAACTTAGGCCATAACTTACGGCATGTGCTACGCCCACCTGACTGTAAGCAATGCTCATGCCGCCGGCGTAAGATGCCATCATCAGCTTATCATCGCTATCCGCATCCCAGCCATCTTTGTTTACATATACATCTCTGCAAAGCTGCAGTGCTTTTTCGCCATAGCTTTTGCTAAACTCGTTTAGGTAAGTGCCGTTCAGGCTTTCAATACAATGTATATAACAATCCATACCGGTGTAAAAACGTTGATTGGTTGGCGCATCGGCTGTTAATTCGGGGTCTAAAACTATCTGATCAAAAGGGGTGAAATCAGAATTCATGCCTAGTTTTTTTGTTGGTCCGGTTAGTACGGTTGTGCGGCTAACCTCGGCACCCGTGCCGCTAAGTGTTGGTATGCCCACTTTATATACACCGGAATTTTTTACCAAATCCCAGCCCTGGTAATCGGCACTGCTGCCGGGGTTGTTCATCATTAATGAAACAGCTTTGGCCAAATCCATGGCACTGCCGCCACCAATGCCAATGATGCCGCTCACGGTACCAAACTCTTCTTTAAGCTGGTTGGCTAAACTATCTACATAAGTTGTTTTGGGCTCGTAGGTTACATCAACAAAAATTACTTTGTCGTTGCCTTTTACAGGTACACGATTTGCCAAAGCTTTGCCTTCAAAAAAATGATCCACTAAAAAAATAATGGGCGCATTTGCTTTACGATGCGGCGCAATGATTTCATCTAACTGGTTAAAAGAACCACGGCCATAAATTACATAGCCAACCATTTTAAAATTTCTGAATGCCATAGAGTTGTTTTTTAGCCACTAATTGCACGAATTTACACGAATTTTTATTTGCCTGCGGCAAAAAGGTATTTGCCACTGAGGCACAGAAGCACGGATAAGAACCAGTATTTATTTCTGTGTTTCCGTGTTTCTGTGGCAGTAAAAATTCCCGAAGGGAATTAATTAAATTCTTTGGCTAATCTTTCAGGAGTTTTATGGCCCTTTCCAAATCTTCCGGTGTATCAATCTCTACACCCATGTATTCGGTAACAATCATTTTTAAGGCGATGCCGTTTTCTAAATAACGCAGACATTCAATTTTTTCGGCGGCCTCCAACGGCGTAATTGACCAGGCAGTAAAATTTAATAATGCCTGCTTGCGGAATGCATACACTCCAATATGTTCGTAATAAACGGGCGCAATATTTTTATCTCGATGGTAAGGTATCGGGCTTCGGCTAAACATGAGGGCATTCATATTTTTATCAACAGCTACTTTTACATAGTTGGGATCGGCAATAAATTGTTCTTCGTGTAAAATTTGCATTAGAGAAGCTACCTGCACGTTTTCATCTTCAAAAACATTCAGTAATTTTTCAAGCGGTATTTTTTGTACAAAAGGTTCATCGCCTTGTACGTTCACTACAATATCAACATCCATATTTGTAATAGCTTCAGCAATACGGTCGCTGCCGCTCTCGTGTTCTTTAATACTCATTACGGCTTTGCCGCCGTTGTTTATTATTTCGTTAAAGATGATTTCGCTATCGGTAACCACCATTACTTCATCAAATAATGTGGTGGCAACGGTATTGTCATATGTGTGGCGGATAACAGTTTTATCGCCCAGCATCTGCATCAGCTTTGCCGGAAAACGGGTGGCAGCATAGCGTGCCGGTATCATGGCAATTTTTTTCATAACTCAAATAAACGAAATAATTACGACTGGGGCCGAGAAATAGTTTTCTGAATTTTTTGTTTGCCTTCGGCAAAAAAACTAGCCACGGATTGCACAGATTAACACAGATTTTTTGGCCTTCGTAAAAAAGGATGTTGCCATTGAGAATTGACAGAAGAAAACCTGTATTTTTTCTGTGATTCTGTGGCTCTGTGGCAAATTTAAATTTCCGAAGGGAATTAAAAAGACGGAGGTAATTCTGAAAAATATTTTTTGCAGCTTGTGCAGCGGTAGCCTTTGCTGTAAGTTGATGTTTGCCCAAACAAAACCTGGTTTTTTAACTTGCCCCAAAAATCTGTTGGGTTATTTGTTTTTTCTTCAACAGATAATGTTTGGTTGTTACAATAAGGGCAGGCAATATCTTTCAGATAATCGTTTTCAGCTTGTTTCATTAATGCAACAGCCCGGTCAAAATCTTTTTCTTCAACCAATAATTTAATACCGCCAACTGCAGGGTTAAGTAAAGGGTCAACGGTTACAATATGCTCATCTTTTAACTGGCATTTTATGTCGTTTTCGGTAAGCAAGCCAAGGGTCATATTGGCCAGCATGTAATTATCGTAGGTTGCTATCTGTTTAAAATTCATAGTTTATTGTTTTCCATCTATTATAATTGGTGCACCACCCTTACCCATTACTATCACTTTTGCATTGGCACTTAAGGCAAGTTCTTTCATGGCTTTGATCTGCTCGTATTGCAATTGCTGATCTGTTAAGCCGGTATTAATGATGCGCTGATAATCGGCAATACCCTGTGCCTCCACACGTTTACGCTCAGCTTCCTGCTTTTCTTTCAGTAAAACAAACTCCATTTTTTTTGCATCTTGCTCAGCATTTATTTTAGATTCGATGGATGCTTTTACAGAATTGGGTAAAGTAATATTACGTACAAGTAGTTGCTCCAGCATCAGGCCCCGTTTTTTGAAATCTTCTTCAATGCTTTTATAAATACGCTGTTGAAATACATCTCTTTTACTGCCAAACAGGTCCACAGCCTGGTAGTACACAGCATTATCCCGAATTTTTGTACGGGTAATTGGGCGTACAATTTTATCCCGGTAATCATCTCCGGTTTCTCTTAATAATCTGGGGGCATCAGCACCAACCACACGGTATAAAACGGTGAGGTCAATCGTTACTTCCAACCCGTCGCTGGTTAATACGCGTATGGCATCATCACCTACCTGATTGCCCTCATCATGTACGCCACTCATGGTATAATTTTGAGTTTTTACATCCAGCTTTTTTATATCCAGCAGCGGATTTATAAAGTGCAGTCCACTACCCAAAACATCATTTTGAATGCTGCCAAACAAAACCTTTACGCCAACCTGCCCGGCATCAATCTGTTTTACGCATGCATTAAAAACACCCAGTAAAATAAAAATTAAACCGGCAATGCGGCCAATGGGTTTAAATTTTGCCAGTGCCGTATTGTTTTTTAAAACAACAGAACTAACAATCAACAGAATAATGCCGAGGATTATTAAAAACATGATGTAGGAGTTTAGATGAATTGACTCAATAAAATTACGGAATAAAAAAAGGAATGAATTTAAGTATCTTAATCACATTTGTGATTAAGAAAATTGCCACAGAAGCACGGAAACACAGAAAGTAATCAAATAAATAATAAACTAAGTTAGAAAATGAAAAAACCGCCTTCAAAAATGAAAGCGGCTTAAAGTTATGAGCTCCAAGTTCCCCCTTCAGGTTCCCTGCTTAGGGAACGAACGAAGTTCTGAGGGGGTTAATTATTCAACATCAACGGCATCACCAGCATCAGCAACTCTTCTCCTTCGCCCTGCTCGGTTGGTTTAATAATGCCTGCTTTGGTTGGTGTACTTAGTTCCATATTAATATCGCCGGTATCGGCACCGCCCAGCATTTCAATTAAAAATTTAGCGTTAAAGGCAATCTGTAAATCTTCGCCATCATACTGGCAGGCCATGCGCTCGTTACCTTCAAAACTAAAATCAACATCCTGCGCAGCAAGCTGTAATTCGCTGCCGCTGATGGTTAGCGCAACCTGATTGGTGCTTTTGTTACTAAACACACTTACACGGCGTAAGGCATTTTGAAAATCGTGTTTGTTAACCGACATCTTGTAAGGATTGTCAACCGGTATCACCACTTTATAATCGGGGAAACGGGCATCAATTAAACGACAAACCAATTCAGTTGTACCATGCTTTACAAAAAGATGATTGCTGTTGTAAGAAATGTTGAGCTCATCATCATTATCGGGCAAAGCACTCTTTAATAAATTCAAAGGTTTTTTTGGTACGATGAAAGAATCTTTATTTGGGCAGGTTACATCTGTACGTGTGTAACGCACCAGGCGGTGTGCATCGGTTGCCACAAAGGTTATTGATTTTTTATCCAGCTCAAAAAACACACCCGTCATTGCAGGGCGTAAATCATCATTACTTACCGCAAACAACGCTTTGTTGATGGCAGTAACCAAACCAGATGAGCTCATGGTAAAAGCATTTGCATCATCTGCAGCCGGTTCCTTTGGAAAATTATCCGGTGTTTCGCCCATCACTTTGTACTTACCATTATCACTGGTAATTTCTACCGCAAAATTCTTATCTATATTAAATGTTAGCGGTTGCTCTGCAATATTCTTCAGCGAGTCAAGCAAAATTTTTGCCGGTATGCATACTTTGCCACTTTCTTTTGCTTCAATATCCAGGTGTACCTTCATCACAGTTTCCAGATCAGTAGCAACAACGGTTAGTTTGTTTTTTTCAACTTCAAACAAAAAATCTTCCAGTATGGGTAAAACCGTATTGGCATTAATTACACCGCTGATCTGTTGCAGTTGCTTAAGCAGGGCCGATGAGGAAACGATAAACTTCATAATTATATCTTTAGTTGGCAAATATATAAAATTAACGGGGCTAAAAATACAGGGTATTTGGTAAGATTTGAAGTTTTGATTTTTCCGTGGCATTTTCATTGCCACACCGCTTGCTTAAATTTAAAAAACCCAGGTACTTGCCAAAAGCAAAGCCACCGGGTTAATTATAAACCGTGTGTTTAAATATTGTTAACCAGTTGGCGGAGATAATTTATTTAGTCCCGTTAGGGACAATAGATTGGTAGAAAAGGGTATGAATCTAAATAAATGCCGTAAGCATGATAGAACATCCCGGCAATCTGTCGTGCCTACGGCACTTTTCTCAGATATTTTAATTTCTCTACCACCCGATAGCTATCGGGTTTTGCCTCTACTAGGCATTAAAAAATAACTCCGCCAACGGGTTATTGTTAGTTTAAAATAAACGCACTTATACAATTAAACAGCCAACTTATACAGCGAGGCAATATAATTGCTTCGCTTTTTTTATATTTATGGTTAATGCCAAAACTCTTCAATCATATTTGTATTGCCTGCTGCCTGCTCATTATTGCGAGCCCCTCGTTTTCGCAATCAACCCAAACTATATTTTACACAACTAAAGACGGGCTGCCATCAAACTCCATTTATAAATCTGTTTTAGATAGCCATGGATTTTTATGGATAGCAACAGAGAACGGATTGGCAAAATTTGATGGCAAAAATTTTAAGGTTTATACAACCGCTCAAGGCCTCACCGATAATGAGATAACCGATATTTTTATTGATAGCAGTCAGCGGCTGTGGATAACACCCTTCAGGCGTACAACTGCTTATTACAACCCGGTTAAGGACCGGTTTGAAAATGAAGATACTGACCCGGAACTACAAAAGATTGAACTGGGCAATGCCAACCGTGCCAGCGTGCTGCAATATGGTGGCGTTGCATTTTGCAATAACCAGCGTGATTTTTTTATCTATAAAAACGGAAAAGTAACAGCATTTAAAAATTTACTGGATAATAAAAGCGCATGGGTTCCCGAAAAAATTATTGAGTTCAGGCCTGGAAAATATTTAATACTCAGCCCCGATTCAATCAGGGTTTTTATAAACAACCGGTTTACAAAATCGTTTCCGCTTAATAACGAAAATTTTTACAGCGAGTATTTAAACAACATCCTTTACATTAGCTCGGGCAGCAAAATAACAAGGTATAATGTTGCCGATGATGGCCAGGTGAGTTTTATACTGGAGAAAATTTTCCCCTTTAAAATACGTATTTTTTGCAATGCCGGTAAGCACCTTGCTGTTACAACCTACAACAGAACTACCTATCCAATTGATGCGGCCACCCTTGAATTGAAAGACCCCTTGCTGTACAATATTGCCGTTCGCAATGTGCTTGTTGATAAAAACAGCAGCACCTGGATAGCTACTATTGACAGGGGCCTTGTAAAAATTCAACAAAAAAGAATTTCTTCTTTTACAATAACTGATAAGGCTCTTAACGATGTAATTGCACAAAATTTTAATGCCATTACTGTAATTGATAAAAAAATAATGGTAGGCAATAATTATGGAGAGGTGCTGGTTTATGATGGGGTGTATGATATAAAAAGAAAAGCCTTAAGTACCGAAAAGAATATGGATGGCGTTATAAGAAAGATAATAGCATTAAATAACAAAATTTATGTGGCCTGCCAAACAGGCTCTTTTTTAATAGATAGAAAAACACTACAGATTCAAAACCGTTTTGAAGGGCAGTATAACGCCTCTACTAAGGCGGTGCTAAAACTCAACGATTCTGTTTTAATACAGGGGTCACACTCAGTTGTGCAAAAATACAATATGGCAACCGGTAAAGAAATTGAAAAAATTATAAAACGGGTTACAGCGTTGGGTACAAATCAATCGGCACAAATATACATTGGCTCAAACGATGGGTTGTACCGGTGGGATAAGGATTCTCTTTTTTATTTTGGCAAAACCTACAGGGCATTAACCTATAAAGTGAATGTAATTTTTAATACCGCCGATAATTTATTGTGGGTTGGCCTTGGGTCCGATTCGTTGTTGGTTTTAAAAGATAACATACTTATTAAATCAATTGCCCTGGGCGATATTATTCCCGGCAATGTTTGCAAATCGCTTTACAGCAACGTACCAGGCGTAATATGGCTGGGTACCAACAAAGGGTTAAATAAAATTTTATACCAGCTTACTGGCGATAAGTTGATTTTTTACAATACATCTTTTGGTTTATCTGATGGGTTAATTGGCGAACAGGTAAACGACATAACCATTTATAAAGATACCGTGTATGCCGCTACCACTGGCGGTATCAGCTATTTACCGGCAAGTTTAAATTTGCCCATTGCAAATATTACAACCTTTATTACCCGTGTAACCATAAACGGATCAGATACTTTAGTGATGAAGGAATACACATTGCCTTACGATAAAAACGATATCAGTATCAGCTTTTCCGGTGCCGACCTTACCGGTTATTACCCGTTATTTGAGTACCGGATAAATGAAGCCGCCTGGCAAAAAACCGATAAAAATAATATTGAACTCAGGCAGGCATCGGGCCGGTACAATATTCAGATACGCAGCATGAAAAGGGATGGCTCACCATCTTCCCAAACAGAAACCATTTCATTTTATATAAGAACACCATTTTGGCAAAGCGGCGTGTTCTGGACCGTTGCAGTAATATCACTTTTCATCATCAGCTTTTTTATTTTAGAAACACGTAACAAACAAAAAAGAAAAGCCGCAGTAGAAAAAGTTGTTACCGAAAAAAAACTAACCGAGCTTGAGATGCAGGCACTGAAGGCACAGATAAATCCACACTTTGTTTTTAACTGCCTTAACTCCATTAAAGGGTTTATTTTTGACAGGGATTACGCACAGGCCGATAAATACCTGGATAAATTTGCCGACCTGATGCGGAGTACTATTGATAATTCAGATGCCTCCATCATCTCTTTACAAAACGAAATAATTTACCTGGATAATTACCTGCAATTAGAAAAACTGCGCTTTGAAGAAAAATTTGATTATAAAATTGAAGTAGCTGCAGATATTGATAAGGATAATGTTTTTGTGCCTGCCATGCTGCTGCAACCTTATGTTGAAAAT
>JAYURR010000013.1:0-56114 GCA_043756605.1 Chitinophagaceae bacterium | reverse complement strand
CCCCCGCCAACACAGGTTATGGCGCAGACAGTATCCAGGTTTTAGAAGGTTTAGAAGCGGTTCGTAAAAGGCCCGCCATGTACATTGGCGATATTGGTGTAAAAGGTTTACATCACCTGGTTTACGAAGTGGTAGATAACTCCATTGATGAGGCGCTTGCAGGCCATTGTAAAAATATTACAGTAACTATTAACGTAGATAATTCCATCACCGTTGAGGATGATGGTCGTGGTATTCCCACAGGTATGCACACCAAAGAAAACAGAAGTGCATTAGAAGTGGTAATGACAGTGCTGCACGCAGGTGGTAAGTTTGATAAGGATTCTTACAAAGTATCTGGTGGTTTGCACGGTGTGGGTGTAAGTTGCGTAAATGCCCTCAGCAGTAAATTGCATGTAGTTGTAAACCGCGATGGTAAAAGGTTTGAGCAAGAGTATGCAACCGGTATTCCTCAATACCCGGTAAGGGAAATAGGTAATTCTGATACGCATGGTACTACGGTTCAGTTCTGGCCCGATCAAACTATATTCATCACCAGCGTTTACAATCGTGAAATTTTAGAAGCACGTTTAAGAGAACTTTCTTTCTTAAACAGAAAAATAACCATACATATTAATGATTTAAGAGAGGTAGAAGAAGATGGATCTACCTACACCAAAACATTTTACAGCGAAGGTGGTATTGTAGAGTTTGTAGAAATGCTGGATAAGAATGCAAACCGCAATCCTTTATTACCAACCGTAATTTATTGCGATGGACATGATGAAGCCAGTAATGTAATGGTTGAAGTAGCCATGATTTACAACACCGGCTACCAGGAGCATTTGTTTAGCTATGTAAACAATATCAATACTATTGAAGGAGGCACACACGTTGCCGGTTTCCGCCGTTCTATTACCAGGGTGTTTAAAAGCTATGGCGAAAAAGAAGGCATGTTTGAAAAAGCCAAGGTAGAAATTGAAGGAGATGATTTCCGTGAGGGATTGAGTGCTATCATTTCGGTTAAAGTACCGGAGCCTCAGTTTGAAGGACAAACCAAAACCAAGTTGGGTAATAATGAAGTGATGGGCGTTGTAGATTCTACTCTAAGCCGTGTTTTATCTGCTTTTTTAGAAGAGAATCCCAAAGATGCCAAAACGATCATTCAAAAAGTAATATTAGCCGCACAGGCAAGGGCAGCAGCTAAAAAAGCACGGGAAATGGTACAGCGCAAGAGTGTACTTACCGGCGGCGGTTTGCCTGGTAAACTGGCCGATTGCAGCGAAAAAGATCCACACCGTTGTGAGTTATACCTGGTGGAGGGAGACTCGGCCGGTGGTACAGCCAAGCAGGGCCGCGACCGTAGTTACCAGGCCATACTTCCTTTACGTGGTAAAATTTTGAACGTAGAGAAAGCGATGGAGCATAAAATTTACGACAACGAGGAGATACGCAACATGTTTACCGCATTGGGTGTAAAAATTGGTACGCCTGAAGATCCTAAAGCTTTAGACCTTTCAAAACTGCGTTATCATAAACTCATCATCATGACGGATGCTGACGTGGATGGTAGCCATATTGCAACTTTGATTTTAACCTTCATCTTCCGTTATATGAAGGAGTTGGTTGAGCAAGGGTATGTATTTATTGCCCAGCCGCCTTTGTATCTTGTTAAAAAAGGAAAAGAGCAATCTTATGCCTGGACTGATGAAGAACGTAAGGCTTTAATTAAACTATACGGGCAGGGAAAAGACGAAAGTGTAAACACACAACGTTACAAAGGGTTGGGAGAAATGAATGCCGAACAACTTTGGGAAACCACCATGAACCCGGCAACCCGTACCTTAAAGCAGGTTACTATTGAAAGCTCTGCCGAAGCAGATCGTGTGTTTAGTATGTTGATGGGAGATGAGGTTCCACCACGCAGAGAATTTATTGAAACACATGCAAAATATGCAAAGATAGATGTGTAATATCATCTAAGACTAAAACAGGCAAAATGCCCTAAATCTGTATAAAAAGCCTGTATTTCAAGCTAAAAAGCAAGGCATTTAAAATATTTTTTAATATAATTTATCACCATTTTTAAAGGGGCTTTTGCCCCTTTTTTATTGCAGCTTTAATATATGCTGATATATGTGGCCGCTTAGTTGGTTTTTAGCGTAAACTATTGTCTGCTAAGGGTTTTAAGCTGTATATCTGTATTAGTAATATAGTTTTTAAGTATAAAATATCTTGTTTTACGTATAAAAGTGCAAAAAGCAGTTGGGGATAAACTCAGCGTTTTTATACTTGATTTCAAGCTGAACTACGTAGTGGATTTTTGCCAAAAGCGATATTTTTGGTAGCTTGTAATCAGTTCTATCGTAAGAACTCGCCTTTAGCGAATTCCTACACCCATATTTACTAACCATATAAATTCAATTAAAATGTCAAAAATGTTAACAGCTTATTGCATGAAAACAAAGGAAAAAAACGTTCCAATGCAGGATGCAGTAATAACGAAAACTTCTCGTGGCGGCTACATGGCCCAGGGCAACGATGGTAAAGGAAACAAAATGACTACCATGCTCAGCGAAGCAAATGCACTGGAAGCCGTTAAAAACGGGGTAGCTAAAAAAGCCTGGTAAATCGCCAACTTATTTATCAATTTACAGAAAAGAGGCCGCAAAAAACGGCCTCTTTCTATTTTTCATAAGGGGGTAATTCTTTTAATACTTTATCACTTTAAAATTAGCCTTCTCGCCATTTGTAACAACGGTAAAATTATAAATGCCGGGTACAAATTTTGTTAAACTGATGCTTTGGTTGCCGCCTGTAAGTTTTAGATTTTCTATCAGTGCCTGTCCACTGCTGTTGTAAACAAATAAACGTCCTTCACCTGCATCTTTTGGTAAAAAAATGATTGTATTATCTGTAGTTATAGTTGGGTAAACCAGCAACTTGGGTTTGTTGCAGTTTAGCAATACGTTTTTAATACCCGTGTAGCTCATAACTCCGCTTTTATTTTCAGTAGCTACCCGGTACATATTACCTGCCTGGTTGGTTTTTGTATCTGTAAATGTATAGGTAGATAAATTGCCGGTTAGTTTTGGCAGCGTTTCATAAATATGCTGCCAGCTATTATTGATCATTTTCTGCAGATAATATTTTTTTACATTGCTTTCGTTATTTGACGCCCATTTTAAATTGATGTTGCAGTTGCTGGTTGCAGCAGCTTCAAAACTATTAGCCAGTATTGGTAAAACCGACCATTCAAAAGCAAAAGTAAAAGGGCTGAAACTGTTAACCATCCGGCTGGTAGCAGTGCCGGTAACTGTGTTGCCCGATCCGGTACCCCATTCACTTTCCCAGATTGAGCCTGTAAAATGCCCTACCCTTATAATTGATGGTGTAGAATGGTCTAAAATATTTCTTGCATCATTCCACTTTAAAGTTATGAATGCACCTGATGAACCTGCTGTTCTGCTGAGGGTCCAGTATTCTTTTTTAAACACACTTCTTAAAGGTAAAGCAGCTGTTAATGAAGCATAGGCGCCATCAAAATATTTACATTGAAAAACGGTAACCGATGCCAGGCCCGAAACATCCAGATCGGTTTTTAAACTGCCGTTTCCAATAGGAAAGGTAAAATTGGTTGTAGCGGCTTTTGAGCAATAGCCTATTACATGCCTGGTATTTGAATAGCCGGTATAATTGCTGCCTGTGTTAAAATAAACATCCTGTAACGAATCGCCGCTGGTAATTTTTCCATTTACAAAATTTAAGTTGCCTCCTGCGCCGTTCCCAACTTCAACCCTGTTTTGTAAAACAACATTATTAGTATTATTAACTATCCAGTTATGGGTTTTAAATGGTTTTGCCCCATAAAATGATTGCAGTTCAGAGCCGGTTGTCCAGAGTTTGCCGCCACCGGCCGTCATGGCAACTTCATTATTTGTTACATCCTGTTTTACAAATAAATTACCGCCGGCATTATTTAATGCAGCGCCGGCATTGTTATACATAGAGCCCGATATAAAAACTGTATCAGATGAGTTGGTTAAAAATAATCCGCCGTTATTGTAAACATTTGTTTGTGCCTGCAAAGTATTCATCAGCATTAACAAACCAAAAACGGGTATAAAAAATTTCATAAACATGTTTTTAAGTGTTATATATTTTTTCTGTTCCTTCTAAGTTTTAATCAACCGAAACACCGGCACTTGCATAACCGCTTACACTGGTTATTAGTGTTATACCGGTAGCTGTGGTAGAAAAAACAAGTAAAAATCTTGATTGTGCCGTTACAGGTATTGATAAGCCTGATACCATACCGGTGGAGGTTATACCAACAGTTAAAGCTCCTGTTAAGTCAGGTGTAAGTGTTACAACGGCACCAGAAACCGGCGAAAATAAATTACTGGTTATACTGTTGCTTTTATAAAGTTGTGCCTTAATGGCCACGTTGGTAGCTGTTAGGGTTAAAGCTGCAGAGGTAGAAAAAAAAGCTGAAAGACTTTTAATAGTTCCGCTTCTGGGTAAAGTAAAACCAAAATTTACATTAAGGCCCGAACCACCGGTTAAATCTATATTAGCTGCTGAAATTACAATGCCGGAAATAGAATTGCCAAAACCTATCATGGCGCCGGTGCCGGAAAGTCCTCCTGCAATAGTGGTTAAAGTAATGGGAAGACTTGAAGCGTATGGAATAATTGTTGGAATACTTGTAGCAGCTAAGGGGCTTAAACTGTGCCAGTTATCACTACTGTAAATAAATTCGCCTGCCTGGCCACTGGGTATTGTTATGCTGTTAAGAATACCGCCAAAACCACCAGAACTGTTGTTGAAAATAATTAAGCGTTGCCCGGCATTGGGTGCAGCAGGGGCTGTTATCGTTATGGCAGCAGTTGCTGTACCTGTTAATTGCACCATAGATGTGTTTGCAGGTATGGTTGCTGTATTGGAACTTACCGCAATCTGCGTTTCCCTGTTGGTAATAGCGCCATTTACGTCTAAAGTAGTGCCGGGTGTGGTAGTGCCTATGCCCACTTGTGCTATTGAATTTAACGATAAAAATAAAATTGGGATGAGGAAAATTTTTTTCATAGGTTTAGAATTTGGTGTGTTCTGTGTTTAGTAATTTAACTGGTAACGGTTATTTTTAAAGAGTTATTTTAAAAGTAATAATTTATAGAA
Source organism: Chitinophagaceae bacterium (assembly GCA_043756605.1). Lineage (GTDB taxonomy): Bacteria > Bacteroidota > Bacteroidia > Chitinophagales > Chitinophagaceae > Ferruginibacter. The sequence goes on along the minus strand of JAYURR010000013.1, from coordinate 50,957 downwards.
ATTGTTCTACACCTAACCAGTATGTACTTCTATAAACCAGTATTGAAGTTTAAAAAATCAGCTTAAAAAAGCACTGATAAATCATTAAAAGGAATTGCAGAAAAACTCCGTTAATATTTAAGGTTTAAAAATTATTTACATTATGCCGATTTAAGGCAGGGTGCTTTTCTTTTCATTTCTTATAAAATATATACAGATGTAGTTTAAAATTATTAATTTCATACCCAACCCTAATAGCTCCGTTACGATGAAAAGAACCGTAATAATCTTTTGCTTTTTGTGTGCTGCTGTTATTTTGCATGCACAGGATAAACTCCCTTCTTTTGGCAGCATTGATAAAACCGATCTGGAAATGAAAGACTGCGATTTTGATCCCGGTGCAGAAGCAATGATTTTGTTGGATGTTGGTGAAGTTGATTTCAGTTACGAAGGAAACACAGGCTGGGTATCTGAAACCAGTTACCGTATGCGTATTAAGGTATTTAAAAATGCTGCAGTTAACAGGGGCCAGATAACAATGGGGTATTATGCCAAAGATAAAATGGAGACTGTTTCAAACATCAGCGGCGTATCTTTTAACCTTGATGAAAATGGCAAAATAGAAGAATCAAGACTGGAAAGTAAAAACATTTATGATAAGGAAATCAACAAAGATTTTTCAGAAATTTCTTTTGCGTTGCCCAATGTAAAAACCGGAACTGTATTTGAATACAGGTATAAAATACGCCGCAAATCTTACAGCTATATTCCCAGTTGGAATTTTCAACAGGAAATACCAGTAAGATACAGTGCGTATAACCTGGTAATACCTGAGTTTTTTCAATTTACTTTAATGCTTACAAAGCGCCAGGATATGGAAAAGAAACCAAGTAACGGCATTAAAGAAGGCACCTGGTATATTATGAGAAATATCAGGGGTTTAAAAGAAGAGCCGTACAGTTCTGGTAAGATAGATTACATGCAAAGGATAGATTTTCAGTTATCAACTATAAATGCACCAGGCTATTATAAAGAATTTAGAACAACATGGCCAAAAATTATTGAGGAGTTAAAGGAAGACGAGGATTTTGGACTGGCACTTAAAAAAAACCTGAGGGGAATTGATGAAATTCTGACATCTGCATTATCTACCCAAAAAACTAGCGAAAGAATAAGGCTTATTTACAATTATGTGCAAAGCAATATGCAGTGGAATAGAAAGTACAGCATTTACAGCAACGATGGAATTAAAGAAGCCTGGGATAAAAAAAATGGAAATATTACCGATATTAATTTTATTTTAATGAATATTCTTAAAGAAGCAGGTGTGGCAGCAAAGCCGCTGCTGGTAAGCACTAAAGACCATGGTGCCGTATCGCCCTTTTACCCTTTTTTAAAACGCTTTAATGCTGTTTTATGTTATGTTAAGGAAGATGGTGTTGAGTATATTATGAATGCTGCTGATAAATACAATGCATACAACCTGGTACCGTATGATGTAATCAATACCAATGCCCTTGTTGTAGATAATACTACCGAAACTTTAATACTGTTAAAGAATAATGATAAATTTGAAAACAGCATTTTTTTTACCTGTAGTGTAGAAGCTGATGGGAAAATTGCAGGGCATACCAAACTTAAGAGTACAGGTTATGCAAGAAATGTGCGTATGAATACCTACAAAAAAGATAGGTTAAAAGAGTTGATTGAGGATAATGCAGGCATAACCATAAAAGCAGATTCAATTACTGTAAATAACGAAAAAGATGAGTTGCTTCCGCTTGAACAGGATATTGAGTTCAGCGGTAACGTGCAAACCAGCGGAGATTATTTCTTTCTGCCCTTCAATCTTTTTACAGGCATGGGCAAAAATCTTTTTATTGAAGAAAACAGGGTGATGGATGTTGACTTTAATTATCCCCAAAATTACACCATTACCGGTACCTATTATTTGCCTGATGATTTTGTGGTTAATGAGTTGCCAAAAAACACCAAATTAATAATGCCCGATACTAGTATAATACTTACCCGAAAAATGCAGCAGGATGGTAACATCATCTCTTTCAGAGTTACACTTGATATGCAGTATGCAGATTATACCGTAGCAGGATATCCGTATTTAAAAGATTATTTTAAACGTATGTATGCCATTCTGGATGAAAGGATAGTACTTAAGAAAAAATAAAGTACATGAAAAATATTTTTGTTTTTTTATTATCAATACTGTGCAGCATGTATTGCTTTGCACAACCAGAAATTTATGCAGCTTTTACCATACCCGATTCTTTAAGGAAAAATGCAGATGTGGTAGTAAGAGAGGAAATAATAAAATTTACGATTAAAGACTTTAACACAGCCAGATATGATGTGCATCAGGTAATTACCGTTTTAAATGAACAGGGAAAAAGATTTCTGAATTTCAACGAATTTTCTTATCAGTTCAGGGTGCTGGATGATGCAGAAATAAAAGTGTATGATGCATTGGGAAATAAAAAAAATACCTATTCTAAAAAAGAAATGACCTCTTTAAATTATGGCGAGGGCCTGGTGCCCGAAGGTAAAATCACTTATTTTTATGTGTCGCCACCAGCATACCCTATCACTATCGAAATAAATTACAGTATTAAATACAAAGGTTTATTCAGCTATCCGGGCAATTATTTTCAATACTCAAACCAATCTGTACAAAAAGCGGTATTTGATGTAGAAGTTCCTGCCGAATTATCTATGCGGTATAAATTATTAAACTGCAATTACCAGCCGGTCATTAGCAAAGAGGGCAGTAAGGACATTTATCATTGGGAAGTGAAAAACCTGAAAGCTTTTAAAACAGAAAAGTATGTTGGCGCTTCAGATAATTATCTGCCGCAGGTAATGCTTGCCCCAAATAAATTTAAGCTGGATGATTATGATGGAGATATGACGAGCTGGAAAAATTTTGGTGCATGGATTGATAACCTTTATGCAAAAACAACTGGCCTGCCAGCCGATAAAAAAATATTTTATCAGCAACTTGTAAAAAATGCAACAACTGATAAAGAAAAAGCGGCCATACTTTATAATTACATGCAAAACAATATGCGGTATGTAAGTATTCAGTTAGGTATTGGCGGTTTGCGGCCGTTTCCGGCAAGTTTTGTTGATGATAAAAAATACGGAGATTGCAAAGCATTGAGTAATTACTTAAAATCGGCATTGGATGCAGTGGGCGTAAAATCTAACCTGGTAATTATACAGGGAGGAATGACCCCACGAAATGTGCTGGAAGATTTTCCGGCAAATTATTTTAACCATTGCATACTTAGTATTCCGCAGCCAAATGATACCGTTTGGCTGGAGTGTACCAGTACCACATTGCCCTTTGCTCAACTGGGCCCTTTTACCGAAAACCGAAAAGCCATGTTGGTTACAGACAATGGCGGAGTACTTGTAAATACACCAGCCAGCCATTATAAAGCCAACACAGAAAGTATAAACACAGTTATTGAAGTGAATGAAGAAGGCGGGGCTAAAGTAAATACCAGTTATACTTTTTCGGGCAATGGCAGAGATGAAATGCTGATGCGTTATCACGATTTAAAAGATGATGAAAAGCGGCGTTATTTTATAACTCAAAAAGAATGGAAGCAGCCAGATAATTTTGAAATCAGCAATTCAAAAGATAAAGCCAATCCTTATAAGGTAACTGCAAGTATGGATTACGAAAAAATTTATGCTTTTAATGCCGGTAGTAAAATATTTTTTGAAACCAGGCTGTATCCTGTTTTTGATGAAGAAATACCAGAATACGAAAAAAGAAAAGCTGATTATTATTTTACCTGTCCTTACCAGTCTATTGATACAACGGTATATAAGTTTCCGGCAGGGTTTATTGCAGAAAATATTCCTAAAAATAAACTAGTAGAATTTTCTTTTGCACATTATAGCTGTACTTACTATTGGGATGCAGCTACACGAACACTTACTGCCATTGCAATCCTGCAAATTAAAGAACGGGTAATAAAACCAGCCGATTACACAAAACTGGTTGACTTTAAAAAACAGGTAATGGCTGATGTAAATGAAAAGATTGTGATGAAGAAAGAGTAATTTATTGTGACGCAGGTTTTTTTATTTATTTCCAAAAAAACTTTAGTTGTACAGTAATTAAAAATAAAGAAACCATTTATTTTTAATTTATTCCTGCTTTATAATTCCGGTATTTTTTTATTCCATAAGCCGATCCCGCTGCAAGTAACAGGCTTAGTCCACCATCAATAGGGGTATCTTCAGGGTCTGGCGGGCCCTGTGCCAGGGTAATTACCGGTAAAGCAATACATATAAATGCAAGCAATACCGGCAATATTTTGCTGCTTTTTATTTTAGCTGTTATTTTTTTGAACATGCATTTAGTTTTTAATAATGGCTGCGGTTAATCGCACATTATTATCGCCCGTTAATAATAAACGGTAGCCTCCGTTTGCCAATGCAACACCTAATTCAATACGTTTTAATACCGAGCCACCATCATGCTGTAACTTTGTATTATACACCTGCTGACCAAGATTGTTATACAGTATTATTGTGTAAGTGCCTTTTTCCAGATCGGTTAACTGCAGCCCGAAACCATTGCTGGTAATAGGGTTTGGTACAACATTCATTGCAGGTTGGGCATTGCCTATATTTACTTTTACTATGGATGTGTATTTTATATTTCCGGTTTTGTCGAATGCTTTAACACGGTAAAAATTATATCCTTTTACCGGATTTGCATCAAACCAGCCATAGTTTACAGGAGCCGTGCTGTTGCCAATTGCAGGCGTTGTATTTTGTTTGTTGAAGTTTGAGCCATCAATTGATTTTTCAACTTCGTAACGGTCCATATCGGTTTCTGTCTTCGCCTGCCAATCTACCTGCACACCATTGTTTTTTGCCTGCGCCTTAATAGTTATCGCATCAATAGCCAATGGCCTGCCGGGGCCAAACACAACCATAAAACGGTTATTGGCAGCCGAAGCCGGATCGGCAGTTATATTAATTGCTACAACTGTTGAGTTAATAACACTTAATGGTGTACGGCTACCTAAAAAATTATCAACCAGCTCGGCAGTTAAAGCAGTATTGGTAAATGCCTGCGGCCTGAACTCGAATTCATAAGGCTGTTGCTTCATATTATTCATAAAAAGCGGCAGCGTATCTCTTAACACAATCACAGGCCTTTGTTCAATAGCAAGTTTTTTGCCATCACGCAGTATCGCAATATTTTCATCCCAGTTATTAATTTCTCTGGCATCTTCCTCATCAACTGCACTACTGTAATTACTGCCATACCAGGCATCAGTTTCATCTGCCAGTCTGCGGTAATTGCTGGGCTCTGTAAAATACAATTGAACCGCAAACGCTTCGGCTGGTGGCGGCGGCACTAAAAACACGTCATTGTTATTTCCGGCTGCCTTATGGTTCTCCAGCATATTAACTACCGGTGTACCAACCCCGTTACTCTCTACAAAAAATGCCTGGCCCGATTGTATATAACGCAATGGCCCCATTTCAGTTGAGCTTACGGTAACAAAACCGCCACGGGTGCCGTTGTTAGGATCCCAGAAAGTATAAAAATTGGTGATGCCTGTACTGGCAGCACGTACCAATTGCCAGTCAATAGGCGAGGGGTATGGATTGGTTACAAGATTTAATGTACCGGCACCGGTAAAGGCATTGGTAAAACTGCTTACCGGCCCTGTTACCACCGTACCCGTGGCACGTAAGGTGGTGCTGCTGGTAGGCATGTTGGGTGCCAGCGGCACCTGCAGGCTCATGCTTCTGTCGCCCCGCAGGTATAAAAAATAACCGGTAAGTGCATTTAAACTGCTGTTTGTATTGGCAATGGCTGTGTACGTTGGTACAATAGCATTGGAGGTATTGTAAAATGAAGATTGATTGGTTTGTGTAACATCAAAACCATTGGCATTGCCACCTGCACCTGTAATATGTGTACCAAAATTCAACACGGGGTTTGAAGTACCACCAATACTATTTACCAGGCCACCTTCCATCCAGTTATCCCTTATTGTTGGTTTTGTTGGGTGGCCGGTTGTATTAACCGTAGGACAAAGCAAGCGGTAAGCCCTTCCATAATTAGCTGCACCTGGGCCTGTACCCGGCGTACGCAGTTTTATAAAACGCTCCATGGTAACATTGGTACCACCGGTTAAACTGCTGCCCGTAAGGTTGGCAATACGTGCTGTATTGTTTGTGTTTGATTTTAAGGTAAGATTTTTTGCATTCAGGTTTAGGCTTGCACTGGTAAGGGCAACCGTGCCGTAAATATCCAAAGCATTACCAAGAATTGCACTTGAGCCACTGTTGAAAGTAAGATTATTAAGTGAACGGGTGGCCGCAGTTGCCTGGTTAAAATTAATAGTGCCGGCTGTACCGCCAATTACCAAAGCCGATGTAGCAGAGCCGGATAAACTGCCTGTGCCGGTTACAGGCCCGTTGAGGGTTAAAATATTATTGGCCAAAAAGAGTGAGCCGTTGGTTAAAGCCAGATTGTTGTTTACAGTATGATTGCCAAGCATGGTTACACCTGCCGCATTATTTACTTCCAGATCGTAAAAAAGCGAACCCAGCATATTTTGTGCACCACCTGCGCCGGTAAAAATAAATTTACCGTTGCCATAGCTGTGGGGTGCCGGTGTGTTATCAGTAAAATCTGCTGTGGGTGCGGCTGTACGGGCAATGGTAATGGTGCCAGCATTAGTGAGCGTACTGGTGTTGTCCAGCGTAAGATTTCCACCCACATACAGCGTTGCGCCGTTTTGTACGGTTACTACCGATCCTGCGGTAGCATGTAAAACATCCTGTGCCTGTAAACATACAGACAACAGCAGGGCAGTAATGGCAGAAAATATAAGCTTTTTCATTTTAAAATGAATTTGTGATATACATTAAAATTAGCACTGCTTTTTTTTATATAAGCCCGGCATTTAGTAAACGGGAGTTTTTAGTTAGTGATTGGTGTAAAAACTGAAACCCCTCATAAAATAAAGCGCAGGACTACTTTACTTTTTCTCCAAAATCTCAATACGTTTTTTTAGATCTTCTATAATTTGCTGCTGCTCTTTAATGGCGTTTATGAGCATGTACGTCATAGCACTGTTATCAACACTTAAATAACCGCTGCCATCGGGTGCTTTTTTACCGGTAGATTCTGTAACCATATAAGGTGATACTTCTTTTAACTCCTGCGCCAGCACACCTACATATTTTTTTGTTAGATCGTAACCCGATATTTTGTTGTAGTTGTACCATACTGGTTTTATCTTAAGCAATTCGATAAGGCCATTGGTGTAAGGCGAAATATTTTCTTTAAGTCGTGCATCAGAAAAACTAGCCCAATTGCCGCCGCCTGTTTTGCCAGCAGTCCCATTTACATCCAGGTCATGTGTAGGCGTACCAATGCCTATCATTACATTGCCATTTATATGCAATTTTGCATTGGGGGTGCCACTGCCAAGCATTAACTGCCCTCCAATAGTTTGTAAATATAGGGGAGCAATTGACCCGTTATTTCTTGCCTGTATTTCGGTACTGTCTAATACTAAATTACCTCCATCTATGGAACCAATAGTTATAAACCCCGAATTATTTGTAAGGTCAAGCGCAGTGCCACCGGTGATATGGAGTTTGGTTTGTGGCGTTACAGTTCCAATACCTACGTTTCCTAAAGGCGCCTGGGGAGGTGTAGTAAATGTAGCAAGGCTTCCAAATGACAACCCTGATGGATTATCTGCAATAGCACCGTAATAATAAGTAGTATTTGCAGCAAGACCAGTAATAGCCTCAGAAAAATTAACCGGCGATGTTCCGGATCCAAGTGCTGTGCCACCACTTACAGGAACCCTTGTTCCAAAAGAATTGTTGACGGTGCCAGGGCTTGTTGTGGAATAACGGAACCATCCTGTTGTTGCCGAACCATTGGGGTTACCATTACCATTTAGCGTTGCAGCAAATGCTGTAACTGATGTTGCTGCATTAGTTGTAACTGTAGGTATTGGCGGCGCCGCAGGTGTAGTAAATTGCAAAAGTGTTCCAAATGACGGACCCGATGGATTATCGGCAATTGCACCGTAATAATATGTAGTATTGGCTGCAAGCCCAGTGATAGCCTCAGAAAAACTAACCGGCGATGTTCCGGATCCAAGCGCTGTGCCACCACTTATAGGAACCCTTATTCCAAAAGAATTGTTGACAGTGCCGGGGCTAACTGTGGAATAACGGAACCATCCTGTAGTTGCCGAACCATTGGGATTACCAGTGCCATTGAGCGTTGCAGCAAATGCTGTAACAGATGTTGCGGCATTAGTTGTAACAGTAGGTATCGGCGGCGCCGCAGGTGTGGTAAATTGCAAAAGTGTTCCAAATGAAAGACCCGATGGATTATCTGCAATAGCACCGTAATAATAAGTAGTATTGGCTGCAAGCCCTGATATAGCCTCAGAAAAACTAACCGGCGATGTTCCGGATCCAAGCGCTGTGCCACCATTTACAGGAACCCTTGTTCCAAAAGAATTGTTGACGGTGCCGGGGCTTGTTGTTGAATAACGGAACCACCCCGTAGTGGCCCCACCATTGGGGTTACCACTGCCATTGAGTGTTGCAGCAAATGATGTAACTGAAGTTGCAGCATTGGTTGTTACTACTGGTGGTGGCGGTGGTTCTGATGTAGTAAATGAAAAAATTGTTTCATAAATCCCTGTTACTTTTATATCTTCTCCACTCAGGTTCGTAGCATCGCTGGCCATTAATGTTTCTGCAGGGGTTCTGGTACTTATGCCTACGTTTTGGGCATGTGTGTAAAATGATATAACCGTAAACAAAAAAGTAAAAAATATTTTAGCCATAATAATAATTTTAAGATGCTAAACTACTTTGTGGGGTTTTTGCGGGCAATACCTCATTGGGTGATTTTATAATTTCCGTTGCTGTTGTGTAAAAGAAAAAAGCCCTTGATGGTGTTAGCATGGGAATGCAGGGCGGAGCCATCAACAAGGCAGTTATTGAGTGTATTAAACTTGTGCCTTTGGTGAGACAGGCGCATAAAACCACTGCTAACTTTAACGGCGGCATTAAAATGCTATCAACGTTGTATTTCTCCATTTGCAGGGTTATCATCCCAGGTAATAATTTGCAGCTCATTAAAGCCATTCTGTACGGCTGTAACCAATGGAGCCCCATTCATGTTAACATTACAAACATTGATAAGTGAAACAGCCCCGGCCTGGTCGCTGCTATCATTTATCCGGGTAATTTGCCCAGTATTGCGGGTAATACGCCATTTAACAAGCAATAAATTACCACTGCCATTGCGAACCGCATTTATAACACCGTAATCTCTTGCAAGCTGGGTATTTAGCCTGATCTCTCCCGACTGGGTACCACTATCGAAAAGGCGTGTAATCTGAGAACCGTTAGCAGTAATTCTTAAAGAAATGATTTTAATATGCCCGTTTCCGGCTTTACAGGATACAATAAAAAAACCACGGCTCGTGTTTCCCTGTATAAGAGTACCAGCTCCAATTTGTTCTCCTGAATCTCCTCTTCTGGTAATAGTGTTTCCATTTAAAGATATTGCCCATGCAATTACTTTAACATTGCCATTGCCTGCCCTTACCGAAGTAATAACCCGTGTTTCGGCAGCAGTTTCATTCCAAAGGGCCAGGTTAATTTCCGAAACTTCGCCGGCCTGGCTAAGGCTATCGCCAAGGCGTGTAAAACTTCCGTCGGCAGCTACAGAAAAGGTAATTAACCTGAGGTTACCGCTACCATCCCGGCAGGCAGTTAAAAGCCGGTTGTTGCGTAACGCCATAGATTCAATAAGAGACGCCTCGCCAATACGTATCTCATTAAGCCGTTCAAATTTTTCATTTTGCAAACGCCAGGAAATTAAAGTAAGCCTGCCACTGCCATCACGTACAGAAGTTACAAGCAGGCTATTTATGCTTTGTATGGAAATGTAAGAGGCTTCGCCAGCCGTTATGTCGTATCTTTTTCTCTGTATTGTGCCTAAATCATCTATCAGCCAGCGAATTAAATGAAGATTGTTACTGTTATTTTTTACTGCAGTTATTATTTCTCCGTTTACTGTAGATACTGCGGCTATTTCTTTAACTCCGCCGGCACCTTCTACACTGGCGCTACGCCGTATTACACCTGTTCCTGGGTACATGTTATTTACCATATCAACATCTGTAGCAGTAGGCAGGCTTCCTCTCCCCAGCATTTCAAGGGGAATACTGCTGTCAACAGGTACTAATGTTGGTTGTGATGAAATAATGGCATAACTATATGCACCATAATGCATGATTGATTCGTAATCGTAATTACCGGATTTTAAATAAGCTGCAGGAGATTTTTCGAAATTGCCGTTACTGGTTCCGTCTATAATATTACCGAAATCAGGACGTACATAATTATCCCTGTCGCTTCTTTGATGTTCATGTTTGAGGCCGATAGCATGCCCTATTTCGTGCATTACAGTACCTTTTCTTGAGGCTGCATTGCTACCAGAATTTATGACATTTAAAAATATACTCTGCTTACCACCCTCTTTGCCAACAGCATCTGACCTGGATACGCTAAACAAGCCTGTATCTAAATAAAATTCGATGTAGTCTTTCTGGGTTGTTCTAACTACAAATCGAAGATTTGTTAACAACTCCCACTCATTAATTGCATCATGTACATCTTGTACATGTGTAACTTCGGGGTGAATGGTGTAAGGTACAATACCGCTGGGCCAGCGTTTGGATAACTCATTGATTGCATGTGCCATTTTTAACTATTTAAAGTGTAAAAAATATTTTAGCTACAGTAACAATTACTTTAAGATGCTAAAGTACCAGTTGGTATTGCGCCTGTCAATACCTCATTGGGTGATTTTTAGTTTACAGTTTTATAAACCGTATTACTTTAGTTTTATCGCCTGCTGTATTGGTGCCGTATATTGCATACGCACCACCAGCCAATTCTGGCACCAACATAGTAACCGCATTGTAACCGGCAGCTATTATAATAAATTGCTTTTGCACAAGCCTGCCCTGCATATCTGTAATTACCATTTCTAACTTATCAGTTTTGGCACTGGTAATATTTAGTTTGAAAGACCCGTCTTTATTAATGGGGTTTGGTGCAATGGAAGTTATGTAAATGCCTTTAACTGCATTTACCAACGCAATGATATTGCTGTAGGTAATTTTTCCATCGGCATCTGTTACTTTAAGGCGGTAATAATTTATATCCTCCAATGGATTGTTATCGGCATAAGTAAATGATTGCTGGCATTGTACAGCAGTTGCATTAATGGTATTGATGGCGCTAAATGCACGGCTATCGGTACTTCGCTCTAATACCAATGTAACTGTAGGGCTGCTGTTGCAGGTAACTTTCCATTCTAACAGATGTGTATTATTGCCTTGTTTTTTCCCGTTTAAATAATTAATATTAACCGGCAGCGGGTAACTTAAATTGGTATGCACATAAAAGCCTGAAAAACCCGATACATCAAAGGATACCTCCCAATAATTACCATTCCAAAAAATATCATTATCGGCAGGGTTAATGTAAGCGCCTGTTGCAAGGGTATAATTATTAGGTTGCGATGGATTTGTATTGGGCGTGCCATGATACTGTGTTACTCTTAAATTACTTCTTCTAGCATCTGCATTTGCGCCGCCGGCAACGGTTGGTAAATCGGGCCACACAATATTGTTTGCGTTGTAAGTTTCAAACTCTGCATCGGTAAAATACAAGGTAATTCTGCCGGTTGATGTGGCTGCATTGGTTACCGGTAAAATATCAATATGCCTTTGCAAATAAGGCTCGGCATTATAAAACGGAAGCACCGCAGGATCAATGTAAACACAGGTGTTAATTTGGCCTGTAACCGGGCTGGCACCAGCCGGTTTTACTTTAGCAATGGGGTTACAACTGTTGTTATTAAAAACAGATCCAGCCGTATCTACCAATTTATTTTGGCAAACGGTACTGCCAACAATACCTGCTAGTGTAGTGCTGAGCGGATTTACAACTGCATTAGTATTACTTGTTTTTGTACAGGCACCAAAATTAGCCGAGGCCGTATATAGGGTGATGCTGGCAGGGTTGGCATATACACTTGTTGCAAATGTTCCGGTGTAGGGAATGGTGCCAGCCGCATCTGTATATAAGCCTGCTAATGGTGCCCAGGTAATGCGACGGCCGCTCGTTGTAATTTTTACATTATCTATTGCCCAATAAAAACTGGTAGGCGATTCGGAATACCTAAACCTGATGTACTCCACCGGAAAAGGTGAAGCCTTAGTAAAGAATACAAAATTATTAGGCGCCCCCTGTGTTGATGTAAAGGAATGTAAAACAATCCAATTGATGCCATCAGCGGAGGTTTCTAAAAGTGCTGTGTTTGATGATGAAGGATCCCTAAGGTAATGATAAAAACTAACCACAAAAGACGAGTTATTTAATGTTCCTAATGGCTGCGATTGTAATATTGTTCTTGTAGCAGTGCCGCCAGTTTGTGCATGGCTATTGGTTAAATAAAACTGGGTATTATCGTTGCTGTTAAATGTAACCGGAATGGCAGGATAGGTATGGCTGTTTGGGCGAAGTGTAAATGCTGCATTTGCAATAGCGCCGCCTGTTGAATTATTAAATTTATTCCAGGAGTTGCCTTCGTTATTAAAATCATCTCTAAAAACAACAGCACTTGTAAAGTTGCCGCCAGTAGCAGTTAATAAAACAGGCGCATCGCCAACGCATTTGCTTAGACTGGCCGGTGTTGTTAAGGTTGAAATATTTACTGGTTCAACATATAACGTAATCGTTTTATTAGCACATCCATTAAGTGCCACACCGGTTAAAGTATAAGTTATGGGCGTTGTTGTAACTGTCATATCTACCTGTTTGCCAATGGTAGTATTTAAACCGGTAGCAGGGCTCCATGTCCAGGTATAGGCATCGGCATCGTTTAATATAACGGTGTTGGTGGTATTGGCACAAGGCGTTAATGTGCCACCCGATGGTACGGTTATGCCGTTGCTTGTAAATGTTGGGTCGGTTTCATCTAAGGCATCGTTAAAATCTTCTGCCTTTAAAATATAAGCGTATGTAAATGTGGTGCTATCGCCTGGTAAAATACTGCCTATGTTAAAACTTATGCCAATAAAATTATTATTTCCAGGAGCTGGTACATCTCCTCCACTTAATGGGCCACTGGTACCTGCATACCAATTAGGTGGAAATCCTGTTGCCTGAACGCCTCCACCTCTGAATACTTTTGAGCGGCAATCTTTACTACCTAAACCAATATATGATTGTAAACCTGGTATGCCATTAGCCTGTATCAAACACTTTCCGTCTGTAGGATTTTGAAAAATAATGTTATTGTTATTTTGAACGCTGGTTATTCCTCCATTATAAAAAAAGTCAGGGTCGGGGTTTACATATTCGCCATAATAAATATTACTGATGTTACTGGCCGTGGTATTGTATAGTTTTATTTGTACCGTAAAATATACTTTATCTTGTTTTACAGTTGTAATTTTTTTAAACAAGATGCCACTACCGATGCCAGACCACGTGGCTGAAGCCTTAGTGCCATTTACGTCAGTTGCTATATTTGCACCACTCATAGGAATGCCGCCGCCGGGCAAATTATCGCACAAATTAATGGTGCTATTTGTTCTGTCTGTACCATAGTTAGTGGCACCAATAGTGATACCCCAACCTACAAAAGGACTCTGCGGTAAAAAATAATCGCCATTGTATAAATTAGGGCTGCCTACTGTCCAGCCATTTTTTTCGGGATCGGCAATAAAGCCCAGGTTAAGCATATCATTACCAGGGTTTGTTATATTTATACCGCTCCTGGTATGGTACTCAACCGGAGCTTTGCCAAAAGTGCCCCAGCTGCCGCAGCGGTTTATGCCTACTTCTACATAATCGCCCTGCAGGTAAGCATTTTCATCATCTATTACCGCTCTTATTTTTTCTACAATATGTATAGTGTAATCTTCCGTTTGGCCCCTGTTAACAGAATCGCAGGGTAGTGCATAATTTACTGATTTTTTCGTAATACGCAACCGGGTGTAGCCTGCTGTGGCATTAGCTGGTATTGTTATGCCAGTGCTGGCAAAAATTGCGTCTGTACCTGTTGAGTTGGCAATGGTTCCAACATCATAACTTTCATTGGCATCTAAAAAATCATTGTCGTTATTCCAGTCTATAAAGGCACGTATATAATGGGTGACGCTACCATTTGTATTCCCTTTTACGCTTAAATTATACGTGCTGTCTTTTACAACAACGGTGCTTGAGTCTGTAAAATCCTGGGTGGGAGCAGTTGCACCCGCTGTCGCACTTGTAGTGTTATTAATACGTGCAAAATTTACATTGGTTATTGCAGAAATAACCACCGGGTAATGATTGTTACAATAAGGTGCGGCTGAAAACACTTCAATTGTATAATCTTCGCTCTGGCCAAAACCGCTGGTGCTGCAAATATTTGGTGCAGTATTTCTTTTTTTTGATACCCTCATGCGATGAGTACCTAAGCTTGCAGTAAGCGGTACAGTAATATTTATTGTACTTTCAATTGCATCTGTACCGGTTGAACTGGTTATTGATGGAAGTGGATATATTTCATTAGCACCGCTTAAAATGTTATCATTATTCCAGTCTATATAAAGCCTCAGCAGGTTTAAAAAATTCCCGTTGGTGTTACCTTTTACAGTAATAGTGTAAGTGCCACCTGGTACTACGTACCCTTTTTCGGCAGTAAAATCCTGATGATCGGGCGTGCCATTAACAACCGCAGATGATGTATTATCTATATTGGCAAATGTTACCGAAGTAATAGGCTCAACAGCACCCGTGTAACTTTCGGCGCAGTATGGTAATGGAAATTGAGCAGATGTATTTTTTGCAAAAAAAGTTACTAAAATAAGCAGGCTGGTAAATTTGTACATGGTAGTAAATATTTACCAGCAAATTGCTGCTTATTAACGGCGTAGGCAATACCGCATTGGGTGATTTATAAAAAAAAGAAATGGGCCACGGTTTACGTAACGGGTAAAAAAACGGGCTGTTTAAAAAATTATTTTTTTGCAGGTAAGGCGGAAAGTTGTGAAGAAAATTGAAATTGACTTTCAATAATTAATGTCTTTTCGCCTTACCGGCAAATATTTCGGAATTGACTTTTGATACAGCCTCTTAAAAAAGCAGTCAGGTTTATTGTATCAATCTATTTTAAGGCTATCAACTGATATTTTAGATTTTGCATTCCACAGTGCTGTAACGTTTAATATCTTCCAGCCATCAGCTTGTTTTTCCATCAGCCTTGTTTCCTGGCTTATTTTAAAATATTGTTTATCCTTGTCGGCATTGTATTGCTTCCATATAATATAAGCTGCGTTACTGTTAAAAAATTTAAATATTGGCTTTTCTTTTTTTACAAAAGGGTGTATTATATTTTTTCCATTGGCATAATATCTTTCAATATATTCTTTTCCCTGTTTATCTATTCTATCCCATCCCACGGCAGCTTCGTAAGTGCCATCGTCATTGCTCCAGGCCTGCATAGCACTAGGTGAGTGGCTCCATGTATTTGCCCAGCAATTGTAGTCTCCATTAAAAAAACAACTCGTTTCCTGTTCTATTACACGCTGTATGGCTGCCCTTTCTGCCTCTTCATCAAATAATGGCCCGCTACTGCTAATCTTTTTTGTTTCTGCATTGTTGCAGGCCGGGCACAATAATACTGTTACCACTGCTGCGAGTAATAAAACTTTCATGTTTTTAAATTTAAATTGACTTTGTTTATTAAATGATAGCCTGCTGCATTGCTTTAAAAACAGCTTCGCTTCGGCAGGCTACGTGTAGTTTTTTATAAATATTTTTTACATGAGTACGCACGGTTTCGTAACTTATAAAAGCTTTGCCGGCAATGGTTTTATAATTATCGCCACCAACCATAAGCAGCAGTATTTCTTTTTCACGCTGGCTAAGCTGGTAGTCGTTAGTTTCCGGTGTAATTAAAATAACATTTTTGTTGCCAAAAAAACCCAGCACTTTTTTAGCTACCACCGGGTTCATAGGGGCGCCGCCATTATATACTTCATTAATGGCTTCTAAATATTTTGTGGGGGCATCGTTTTTAAGTATGTAGCCGCTGGCACCGGCACAAAGTGCGTTAAATATTTTTTCGCTGTCGTTAAATACGGTTTGTATTAATATTTTTATGGTAGGATAAGCAGCCGTTAATTGTGTGGTTACCTCTATGCCATTTAGCCCCGGCATTTCTATATCCATCAAAACCACATCCGGTTCACTTCTTTTTATATCCTGCATCCAGCGGTTACCATCTGCAAATGCACCACAGCAGGTGTAACCGGGTGTGCCGTTTAAAATAGTTTCCAGCGCTTCTCTCACCAATTTATTATCTTCAAATATGGCTACTCTTATATCCATCATATTTTATAAAGGTGCTGCTTTTTATTTGCTGTAGCAATACCTCATTGGGTGATTTTTACTTTTAGGGAAATTGAACAACCTTCACTCGGTTTTGATTTTATCCTGAAATCGGCACCCAGTTCATCTGCTCTTTTTTGCATATTATCCAATCCATTGCCCCGTTTTACATTTTCAGCATCAAAACCCTTACCATTATCGCTGATGGTAATTTCCAGCAGTTGGTTGTTTTCTTTTACAGTTAATTCTAACAAGCCTGCTTCACTGTATTTTACGGCATTGTTAATGGCTTCTTTGCAAAAAAGATAAATATTGCGGCGGCTTTCTACCGGCAGGCTTCTTGCTAAAAATTGATCTTGAACTGATGTTTGCAACTTCATATTTTTAATAGCGGTCATTTCTTCTGCATATTCTTCCAGACGCTGAATAAGTTTTTGCAGGGTGTCCTGGCCGGGGTTGAGTAACCAAACAATATCATTCAGTTTGTTTACCATTTCGCCCGAGCTTTGTTGCATGATGTTTAATGATTTTTCCACCTCCGCTGGTTGCGCAAGCCTCATTTGCTCTTTGGTTAAATGGCTGTACATAGATATGCCACTGAGTGTGGCGCCTATTTCATCGTGCAGCTCACTGCTGATGCGTAGCCGCTCACTTAAAAGTATCTGCAGGTTTTGCAATTCCAACTCGGTCTTTTGTTTGGCATGTGCATCTGCAGCCAGCCGGTTTATTTTTTTCTGATTAAGGAAATTATTAAATGCAAAGAATAAAAGCAGAGCCAGCATCACCAATCCGCCCCAATAAAAATATTTTTGGTTTTTCTGAGCCTGAAGTTTTGTTTCTGTAATGAAATGATTCTGTTTCAGCGAATCTTCCTTCTTGTCAAAATCATATTGCATTTGCAGCTGCGTTATTTTTCTGGCATTTTCGATATTAAACATACTGTCACGGGCTGCAACAAAAAGTTTATAATGCTTAAATGCTGTGTTATAATCACCTTTAGCGCTATCTAATCTGGCTAAATTTTCATAAGTAAGTTTAAGGTTTTCCAGGCTTCCGCCTGAAACTGAAATTGCCAAAGCTTTATTAAGATATAAAGAGGCATCATTGATCCTTTTCTGCTTTAAATATATCCCCGCAAGCCTGTTGTAAATAAATGGCAGCATCTCATTATTATGAATTGCATCGCTGGTTTTAAGTGATATGTGGTAGTATCTTAATGCTTCAGAATAATTTGCCTGCTTATCCATTATATCGCCAAGGTTAGCATACAAGTCTATCATCGTTCTCTTATCATCAATCTCTTCATTTATCTTTAATGAAAGCATACTGTTTTTAAAAGCGTCGGCATATTTATTCTGGGCAAAGTACACAACACCTATCATATTATATACGCTACTGATATCCTTTTTAATTCCAAGTTCCTTGCTTAATTTTAAAGACACATTGTAGTGCTTCAGGGCCTCATCATAGTTGTGTTGGTAATAATAAATATTGCCAAGATTATACTCTGTGTCAGAAATTCCTTTTTTATCGCCAATTTGCTCTCTTAATTTTAAAGCCAGTAAAGAGTTTTTTAAACCCTCAGGATAGTTTCCTTGTGATATGTTGTTATGCCCTATAACATTGTAAGCGGCACCCATTTTTCGTAAAATTTCTTTTCTATAAGATTCTGTTGCCGGCCAAAGGAGTTTTTTATATAACTCCAATGCTTCATGGGTATATTTTAAGCCTTCATTGTAATTCCCTTTGTCGGCAAGTAAAGCCCCCATTCTTACTTTTAAGTTGGCCATTCCCATTTCATAGCGCAGTTTTGTTGCAAGATCAAGCCCCTGCTTTACTAAAATAATGGCGGTATCGGTATTAGAAAACCTGAATTTTCCCGCAAGCATATACAGGCTATTTACTTTGCCGGTATCATTTTTTGCATTTTTTAAAACCAATTGTAAACTATCAATTTCTTTTGATTGACAGAAGAGACTGCATGAGTAAATTGAAAAGATTAAAACTATACAGCTTCTTAATTTCATTTTCAAGATTTAAATGTTCATTTTGCAAAGAAAGCAGACTACTTCATTTTTAGTTTTACTGAAATTTTTGTGCCGTTCCCTGGTGTTGATTGTATATCAAAATCAGCTTCCAGTTCCTGTGCCCGTTTTTTCATATTATCCAATCCGTTACCACGCTTTATGGCATCTGCATCAAAACCTTTTCCATTATCGCTGATGGTAATTTCAAGCAGGGTATTTTTTTCTTTTACAATTAATTCAAGCAAACTGGCTTCACTGTATTTTACTGTATTGTTAATGGCTTCTTTGCAAAATAGATAAAGCTGGAAGCGGTTTTCTCCAGGTAAATCAAAATCCCGTATCAAAATATTTGTTTTAAACAGGATATCTTTTGCTTTGCACATATCAAAGCCATACTGCTGCAGGCGTTCAAAAACCAATGGCAGCGAATCTTGCTTTGAATTGGTCGACCATACCAAGTCTCCAAGTTTTTCAACCATTTGGTTGGTTGATTGCTGAATAACCGACAATGATTTTTTCACTTCAATATTATCGCCTTTTTGAAGTGCCTCATTAGCGATATCACTGTACATAGATACACCGCTGAGAGTACTGCCAATATCATCGTGCAGCTCGCCGGAGATTTTATTGCGGAGCTTTTCTACTGCTAATTGCGACTGTAGTTTTTCAACAGCCAGTTGCTTTTCCTGAAAGTGCCATTTTTTCAGCAACGCTACCTGGTAAAAAAACATATCTGCAAGAATACCAATACGCATAAATATCAACGGGTACTCCAGGGTAATAAGATTACGTATGCCATATCGTTCCAGTACAATCATCAATATGGTTAAAGCAGTGCCCAGTATATTAAATACCATACCCCATGCCACCCAGCCGGTATTGTGCAACCGATTATGGAAAACACGGCTGATGATGAAAATGCTTACACCGGCAGCCAAAAGGTTTACGAAATAAAAAATGGGTTGTGTATCTATATTCAGATACCTGAAAATAAAAAAAGTAACAATTAGCGCAGGAGTTAATAGAAAAATCACTTTAAAAAACTTATCCAGTGTTTTACTCCTGTAAACTCCGGCAAAAAACATTTTTAAAAAGAGGATGTAAAATAAATTAGCGATTATTATCAGCGGGATATTACCCAGCAGGTACAAATTGGAATTGAATATAGCATCATCATTTAAACCAAAAAAAGTATTGGGTGCATTTAAAAAAAAGTAAGCTGCCGACAGCAGTAAAAAAATGGAGTAGTAAAGTATGTCTTTCTTTTTTGTGATAAAATAAAGCACAAGCAAAAAAAAAGTTTGAAATAGCAATATGCCCTGGAAAAAAAGGTAAAAAAGTTCTATTGAGTTTACGGTATTCACATTAATTGTTTTACCTAAAGTAATAATTAATTTGAATACGACCCTGCAATTTTTTTGGATTACAGCGTATAGAGGGAAAAGTAATTTTATTATGAGGATTGATGCGGTTACTTAGATTGCTGCAATAATTATTTGCAATGCCATGTTATGTTTAACACTGCTTCAATTTATTCATTACTATTTCCTTCCTCCGTTTGGATATAGGACTAAATATGAAAGTAAAAGTACTAAAAATGTTGCCAAACTCTGGAAAAATGGGGTAGCAACTTCATAATAGGATGAAACAAAAGAGACTTTTTTAAGTGCAATATGTATAACGGTTAGCTAAAGCTGGTATTTAAGTTACGACTCAATACATCCTTGTAAATCTAAACTTATACTTATGATTTACAATGATGATCATTTCAGGTAATCTGAAAGATATTTACTTAAAGTAGTAACCACTGTACCCTCTTTTAATGTATAAGTATGGGAGCCGGGTGTAATTACAAACGATTTTTTGGGCTTTAAATCTTTCAGGCTTTCAAAAAAACCTTTGGTAAGCGCTGGGCTGTTGCTGTGTTTGATTTCTATACAAGCCTGTACGGCTATGCCTTTTACCAATACCAGGTCGCACTCGGTGCCTGCCTGTGTACGATAATAAAATGGCTGTATATCTTTTGGTAGTGCTTTGCAGATTTCTTCAATCACATATCCTTCCCAGGAAGCACCGATGATGGTGTTTTTTTTAAGTGCTGCTGCATTGTTTATATCGCATAGCTGATGCAGCAGCCCGCTATCCCTTATATACACTTTAGGGGCTTTTACCAACCGCTTATTTATGTTGGTAAAAAAGGGATGCAGCCTTCTTATTAAATAAGCACCTTCCAAAAAATCTATGTATCGTATTACAGTGGGAGCCGATACACCAATAGCCCTGGCATATTCTTCTGCATTCCAGATGCTGCCTTGCCTGTTAGCAACCATTGCCCATAAATACCGCATAATGCGACTATTAATTTCGGCATTAAAAATAAACGACATGTCCCTTTGGATATAAGTTTCAATATAATCTTCAATCCATTGTACACTCTGGTTATCGCTTTTTGCAAGTATGCTGTTGGGAAAACCACCCCTGAACCAATGTTTTTGCATGGTAATTTTTGGAGCTACTTCGCTATACATAAATGGAGTAAGTTGTGTGTAACTGATACGGCCTGCCAGGCTTTCGCTTACACCCTTTACTAATTTTGGCGATGCCGAGCCCAACAAAATAAACCGCCCTGCTTTGCGGTGTTCATCTATGGCAGGCCGCAATGCGGTAAATACCTCAGGCATGGTTTGCACCTCATCAATAATTACGCAGTAGTTTTTATGTTGTTCTAAAAACGTATCTATATCGCTTAGTAAAAGCCTGTCTTTTTGTTTTTCTAAATCTATATAAATGGTTTGTTTTTTAGCCGTTACGGCTAATTGTTTGGCTAAGGTAGTTTTACCCACCTGCCTTGGGCCAAGTATGGCCACCGCAGGAAACTGCTTTAGTAATTTACTGATATGTGTATGCAATATTCTTTGTAACACCTGGTAAAGATAATAACTATCCTTGTAAATCCAAATTTAAACTTTGGATTTACAAGGATGATAAAATGAAGTAAGTTTCGGTTTGTAATATTTTAAACATTGTCTGAGTCTTAATAAGCCGCATAAATTCAACAATATTTTTAATGCGCTTCAGCTTATTCATCCGGCAGGGCGCAGGCAAAACAAAAAGTGCAGCCAGAATTTATACGTTAATAAAATATAAACGGGGGAGTGATTTTAAAATCCAGTAAGTGCAGCATCAATTAAAAATGTTTTTACTTCCGCTTCACTTACTTCAAAGCCGGGCATAAAATCTACGGGTTCATCAAAATTGATACCTCCAAAATAATTAAGTTGCCCCCTGAATAATTTTTCACTGAATAATTCACCAAAAAGTTCCTGGGCTCTTGTAGAAATTTCGGAGATAGGGTAATATTCTTTTATGATATAGTAAAGATCAACATAATCTTTCCATTTACTTCTTCTACCCATGGCAAAAGCCTTCATAGCAGCCAAATCAAGCAGGGCAGGAATTGTTATATTTTTTTCGATGACTATTGGGTGCGGCACATCATGCTCGAAATTAAAAAAAGTAAATTTTACATCCCGGCATACTAAATTTAATTGCCCTTCTCTGTTTAAAGTGACTGATAATACCTCTTTGTTTTTTTTAAACTGCTCTATTATTTTTTTAGGTTTGATGACCCCATTTTTAAATAAATCAAAATCAATTGACAGGCGGTGGCCAATGTGCAAAGCAATAGCAGTAACGCCAACCATATAAAACTCTTTTTTAAATGTTGACAGTAAAGACAACAACTCTTGTTGTTGAGTATTGAAAATTTCAAGATGCAAATTTCCTAAAATACAAGGTAAAGTAATTTTGAAATTCGGGAAAGTAGTTAGACCGGGTGCCCCATTTTTCTATCTGCTCAAAAAAAACTTTAGCAGCATTTTTAATACCTACAATGGCAAACAGCATTTTTATATCTTCCTTATCAGCGTAATTAATAAAAAATTCCAGCACAACGGGTAGCGGCAAGTTTTCCTTTTCACTGTCGTTGGTGTACCAGAAAAGATGTGCATTTTTGCGTATCAAAGCCTTTAATTCCGGACTGTTTTCCATACAATAAAGTTACTGATTTTATGCCGGAATACTCGTTTTCATGCGCCTTAAAAATTCGTGCAATGCACTCATATCTTTTATATCTTCAACCACCAGTATCCCATTCTTACCAACCTGTTTTAACTTGCCTTTGTTGGTACCATTTTGTAAAAATAACAGAATGCCGTTAAAAATTTCGCTTTGAAAATACGGTGAGTCGGGGTTGCTTACAAAGAAACATTTGAGGGTATTGTTTTTTACAAATAGTTTCTCAAAACCCAATTCTACAGCTATTCTGCGGCAGCGAACAGTTGTAAATAAATCTTCTACCTGCGCCGGTATCGGTCCAAACCGGTCTTCCATCTCTGTATGAAAAGCAACAAGATCTTCTTCGTTCTCACAATTATCCAAACGGCTGTAAAGCGATAAACGTTCAGTAATGCTTTCTACGTAACTGTCGGGTATTAATATTTCCAAATCAGTATCAATGCTGCAGTCGGTAACAAAATCATCCTGCTGTGCAATTTCTTCTTTATACAATTCTTTAAACTCGGTTCGTTTTAATTCACGGATGGCTTCATCTAAAATTTTCTGATACATTTCAAAACCAATTTCTGCAATAAAACCACTTTGCTCGCCGCCCAGCATATTGCCGGCACCACGTATGTCCAGGTCTCTCATCGAAATCTGAAAACCGCTGCCTAAATCGCTGTATTGTTCTAGGGTTGATAAACGTTTTCTGCTGTCGGGCGGCAAAGTGCTCATAGGTGGTGCCAGCAAATAACAGAATGCTTTTTTGTTACTGCGGCCAACCCTTCCCCTAAGTTGATGCAGATCGCTTAACCCAAACTGGTGAGCATTGTTTACGATGATTGTGTTTACGTTGGGAATATCAACACCACTCTCTACAATGTTGGTACAAACCAGCACATCGTATTTCTTATCCATAAAATCTAGGATGGTATCTTCCAGATCGTCGCCATCCATTTGCCCGTGTGCATAGGCAATGCTTATATCGGGGCACAAGCCCTGTATAAAACCCTTCATCTCCGCCAAACCCTTTACCCGGTTGTGTATAAAGAAAACCTGTCCGCCACGTTCTGTTTCGTAATAAATAATATCCCGTATGGCATCTTCATTAAAAACCATCACTTCGGTTTGTATGGGTTGCCTGTTGGGTGGTGCTGTATTGATGATGCTTAAATCTCTGGCACCCATCAAACTAAACTGCAGCGTACGTGGAATGGGTGTTGCGGTAAGCGTTAAAGAATCAACCGTTGTACGGAGTTGTTTTAATTTTTCTTTTGCAGCCACACCAAACTTTTGCTCTTCATCAATGATCATAATGCCGAGGTCTTTAAACTTTACATCCTTGCTCAACAATGCATGTGTGCCGATGATGATATCAATTTTTCCTTCAGCAACTTTTTGTAAGGTTTCTTTTTTTTCTTTGGCCGATTTAAAGCGGTTTATAAAATCAACCGTAACCGGAAAATCTTTTAACCGCTCACCAAAAGTTTTATAATGCTGATAAGCAAGAATGGTTGTTGGTACTAAAACCGCAGCCTGCTTACCATCGCAGCAACTTTTAAATGCTGCACGTATGGCAATTTCTGTTTTACCAAAACCAACATCGCCACAAACCAATCTGTCCATAGGGCTTGGTTTTTCCATATCACGTTTTACATCTTCGGTTGCCTTGCCCTGGTCGGGTGTATCTTCATAAATAAAACTGGCTTCCAGTTCGGTTTGCATGTAATTATCAGGCGCATGTGCAAAGCCTTCCTGGCTTTTGCGCTGTGCGTATAATTTTATCAGGTCGGTTGCAATATCCTTTACCTGTTTCTTTGTTTTGTCTTTTAATTTATTCCAAACATCACTGCCCAACTTATTCATTTTGGGTACCGTTCCTTCTTTGCCGCTGTACTTGCCAATTTTATGTAAGGAAGAAATATTTACATAAAGTAAATCGCCATCTTTATATTGAATGCGTACGGCCTCCTGCATTTTTCCATTGGCTTCAATCTTCTGTAAGCCACTGTACACGCCAACTCCATGATCTATATGTGTTACATAATCGCCGGGCTGTAACTCCCTCAGTGTTTTTAAAGTGAGTGCTTTATTCTTACTGAAAGCCTGCTTCACTTTGTATTTGTGGTAACGCTGAAATATCTGGTGATCGGTGTAGCAAACATTCTTAAGATCATCATCAATAAATCCTTCGTGTATGGAAGTGGGAATAGGAATTACATTTATCTCCGCCTTGAGATCAGTAAAAATAACGTGCAATCTTTCCAACTGCTTGGGATTATCAGCAAAGATGTAAATGTTATATTTTTTCGCTTCGTACTCTTTTAAATTTTTTATCAGCAGATCAAACTGGCGGTTGAAGGAAGGTTGTTCTTTGGTGCTGAAAGAAATCGTTTCTTGTTTCTTGTTGGTTGTTTCTTGTTTCTCGTTTTGGAAATAAGCCTTGTTTCCAAACTCAATAATATGGCGTTTCCTTATTTCTTCTTCGAGTACGATTGCAGAAATAAAATCATTTTCATCAATATCAGTTTTTGCTAAATAACTTTCTTCATCATCCTGCAACGCAGTATTGCTTATAGGATTTTGTTTCAGCAACTCTAAATACAATTCAAGGTCTTCTTCCTGGAGCTCAATTTTTTCTTTGATGAAATTCCAATCTTCGCTCCACACAACCGTGTTCTCCGGCAAAAATTCCATGATGGAAACTTTTTCTCCCGAATCAAATTGTGTCTCTACATTGGGGATAATATTAACCTGCAATAATTTCCGTTCGCTTAACTGTGTTTCCGGATCAAAAATGCGGATGCTGTCAACCTCGTTGCCAAACAATTCTATGCGGTAAGGTTTTTCGTTGCCAAAAGAATAAATATCCAGAATACCGCCACGCACGGCAAACTGCCCCGGCTCATACACAAAATCGGTACGGGTGAAACCATAGCCGATAAACTTTTCGTAAATGCTGTTGCTGTCAATAGTATCACCTTGTTTTATTGAAATGATGTTTGCCGAAAGTGTTTTTGGCAGCACCACTTTTTCAAACAAAGCTTCGGGATATGTTATAATAATGCCAACCCGATCGCCCATTGGGTTTGAGAAACGGGTGAGGCATTCTGTACGCAACATCACATGGCTGGCATTCAGCAGGCGGTAATTCTTTTTATTTTTAAAAGAAGACGGGAAATAAAAAAGGTTTAGGGCACTTGTAATATTCTCCAATGTGTTGTGAAAATAGGCAGCTTCTTCGGCATCCCGAAGGATGATGAGGTGATTTAATTGCGAAGCCGAATCATGTTTAAAAACGGCCGAAACGACGAATGGTGCAGCACTTCCTTGCAGGCCTGCAAGCTGAATTTGCTGGGGCTGGGATGTAGTAATCCTGTCCACTATTTTAAAACAGCGGGGGTCTTGCAAATATCCGTTCAACAGCATTTCCAGGTTCATCCGTTGTGTAAAGATAAGCCGAATAAAAAATGCAGCATATAATCTGTTTGAAAAAACAATATACAGCCCATTAAAACGTTAACAGTAGGTGTTTTCACCAAGTTTATGTATATTTTTGTGAATAACACATCCACACAAAATCCAATGGTAAATTAACCAAATGAAAAAATTCTATTCTTACTTGTTTTACTTTTTGCTTTTAGCAGGCTGCTTTACCTCAACTGCACAAAATAGTCCACCCTCAGGGCCCGGTGGGCAGGGTTCTGCTAAAGACATACCGGTTCGTTTCGCCGCAGGCAATTTTATAACCGGCAATAACATCCAAAAACAAAGTTTTCAAAAAGAAAATCTCCAGTCATCTTTTTTTAATAACAATTATTACGTGCTGGTGCAGTTTTCAAAATTACCATCGCTGCAGGCGCAAAAGCAATTAAGAAACATGGGTTGCGATCTGCAAACTTATTTACCCGGCAATGCTTATCTCGCCATTATAAAAAATTCATTCGATTTTTTGCAGGCCGCAGGTTTTGAAATTGTTTCTATCAATAACGTTCCCGCAGTTTATAAAAAAGATAATGCCTTTGCAAATTTTCTGCAATCAGGAGCAAAGGAAGATCAGAAATTAATTGCTGTAAATTATTACGCCTCTTTAAAAAATGCAACTGTAATTACTGAACTTGAAAAAATTGGTGCGTTGATTGTGCCAACAAAATTTACAGAAGCAAATGTAATTTTTGTGCAAGCTGATATGGATAAGGTAGATGCAATTGCTGCAATACCATTTGTAAATTATGTTGGCTTACAAACATTAGCCGATAAAACATTAAATTATAAAAGTATTGGCAAACATGCGGTAACGAGTTTGCTTTCTGCCTCAGGTAAAAATTTAAGCGGCAAAGGAATTGCAGTAGGTGTAGGCGATAATGCAGAGATTGCTACACAAACACTTGATTTTACAGGCCGGGTTGTAAACCGTGTACCGGCAACTTTCAGTTTTCATGCAATACATGTATCTGGCACCGTGGCGGGCGCAGGATTACTTGATCCCAAACACAATGGCATGGCACCAAGGTCAACCATTGTGAGTCAGTATTTCAGCGATATACTTACCAGTGCACCAACTTATGTAACCGATTACAGTATGGTTGTTACCAATAACTCTTACACAAATGCCGATGCAGGTTGCGCTGGCGAAGGTGCGTATGATGTAGTTAGCAATTACATTGATAAACAAGCTGGCGATTACGAAAAACTGTTGCATGTTTTTGCTGCAGGCAATGATGGTAACCTAACCTGTTCGCCTTATCCCTTTAAGTTTGCCACCATCAAATCGGGTTACCAGGTTGCAAAAAATGTTTTAACGGTTGGTGCTGTTGATACGCTTTATGCCGCCGCCGCTTTCAGCAGCCGTGGACCGGTTAACGATGGCCGTTTAAAGCCCGAAATAATGGCTACAGGATTTAACGTATTTTCTACCAGACAATTTTTTAGCTATGGTGCTATGAGCGGTACAAGTATGGCATCGCCCATTGTAGCAGGCGCAGCAACATTGTTAAATGAGCAGTATAAAAAATCGAATGCCGGTGCAACTCCGCAGGCTGCTTTAATTAAAGCTGTGCTCTGCAACAGTGCAGAAGACCTTGGCAGGCCCGGCCCGGATTTTACTTTTGGTTTTGGAAATATAAATGCCAGGCGGGCTGCTGAAGCAATTGAAAACAACCGTTTCTATTTAAGCATTACAGCTCCATCATCAAATATAATAACAGTACCAGCGGGTGTAAGGCGTTTAAAAGTTATGTTGTATTGGGCCGATACTGCCGCTGCCCCAAATGCAGCAACGCAATTGATAAACGATTTTGATTTAACTGTGGTAACTCCGGCAAATATTACACATCAACCATTAATTTTAAATCCTTTGCCGGCCAATGTAAACGATACTGCTGTTGAAGGCGTGGACAGAAGAAACAATATTGAGCAGGTGGTAATTGATACACCGGCTGCCGGTAATTATGTTATAAATGTAAATGCATTTGCATTGCCTTATGGCCCGCAGGAGTATGTGGTAACTTACCAGATGGATATGAATGGTGTCACTGTTGAGTATCCTTTTGGCGATGAAAAAATAGTGCCGGGCGAATTGGAAGTAATTCGCTGGAACGCTTATGGTGATACAGCAAATACTTTTACACTTGAATATTTTGATGGTACTTCCTGGAACCTCATAAATAATAATGTGCCGGCCAATGCACAATCTTATAACTGGGTAGTGCCTGCAACTGTAAGTAATAATTACAAAGTAAGAGTTAGCAGAAATGCATCTGCCTATACCGGCCAAAGTGCGTTTAATTTTACGGTCATTGGTCAGCCGGTTGTTACCGCCACCATACCATGTGATGGTTTTGTTCAATTGGATTGGCCGGTTATTACCAGCGCAACATCCTACGATATCTGGCAACAGAAAGGTGATAGCATGGCCATTATCGGCAATACAAACAGCAACACTTATTTAATATCAGGCCTTAACAACGCCACTACTTATTGGTTAGGCGTAAGTGCTAAAAACGGAACTGTTAATGGCAGAAGATCTGTATCCAGATCTGTTTTACCATCAACCGGAGTTTGTACATTATCTGTTTTTGATAATAATTTAAAAGCAACATCCATTGATGCACCGGTTACCGGAAGGCAGTTTACTTCCTCTTCGTTATCAGCATCTGAGCAAATAAAATTCACCATTCGCAATCTGGATAATATTGCAACAACAGGCAGTTACGATTTATATTACCAGGTAAATGGCGGTGCAATTGTAATGGAAACCAGCGCTGTTGTAATGGCCGCACTGGCAACCACGCAATATACATTTACAACAACAGCCAATTTTGCTGCACCCGGTATTTACACAATAAAAGTATGGGTAAAAAGAGTGGGTGATACACAGCTTGCTGATGATACAACTACATTAACGATAAAACATTTACCCAATGGTTTGATAACTTTACCAGTTGCAGATGGTTTTGAAAATGCGTTAACAAAAGAATATTTTTTAAATACCACGGGCCTTGATAGTATTGACAGGGTTGATTTTAAAACCAACACAGCCCGTGGCCGTGCCCGTACATTTGTAAACACAGGCTTTTCTTTTAACGGCAGTAAAGCAATTACATTAGATCAGTTTCCTTTCAACGCTGTACAAACAACCGATAGTCTGTTGATGACTTACAACCTGGGCAACTATGTAAGCGGCCAGCAGTTAAGGTTAGATTTTTATTATAAAAATCACGGCAACGAAAATAATCCCAATAATAAAGTATGGATACGTGGCGGCGATAATAAACCATGGGTACTGGCTTATGATCTGGTTGCTAACCAGGCGGCACTGGGCCAGTACAAACATGCACTTATAAATATCAACGATGTGTTGGATACGGTGTTGCCTGCACAGCCTATCAGCAGCAGTTTTCAAATAAAATTCAGTCAGCAGGGCAATACATCAGCCAATGTGCCTTACCCTGTTGTTGATCTGGATGATGGATATACTTTTGATGATGTTGGTATAAAGGAAGTAACAAATGATATCGGCATCAGCCGTATTATTTCTCCGGCTGTTTCGGGTTGCAACATGGCGGGCAACCAAACCATATCTTTCGAAATTAAAAATTACAGCAGTACAACTTTTACCAATGTGCCTGTGTATTACAATGTAAATGGCGGTGCTGCGGTTATGGAAACCATCGTAACATTGGTGCCGGGCATCACAACAAAAAGCTTTGCGGTACCCGAAAATCTGATGCCTGATACTGATTATAATTTTAATTTCTGGGTTTATGAGGCAACTGATAGTTACAGAGATAACGACAGTGTTTTAAATTATAAGTTTCATACAGCTCCGGTTATCAACACTTTTCCTTATCTGGAAGGTTTTGAAAGCGGTACCGCAAACTGGTACAGCAGCGGACAAAACAACAGTTGGCAATGGGGCACACCAACTAAAACTATCATAAACAAAGCAGCCAACGGAACCAAAGCCTGGGTAACCAGCCTAACAGGTAACTACAACACTAATGAGGTTTCGTATTTGTATTCGCCCTGCTTTAATGTAAGCGGCTTAACGCAACCGGTATTATCCTTCAGTCATATTTTTAAGATAGAAGATGCAACACCAGCCGATTATAACTGGGTTGAATATTCTGTAAACGGAGGCGTAACCTGGAGCCGGCTGGGGATTAATGGCGGCGGTACAAACTGGTACAACGACCCAACCGGAAAAAATCAATGGCGCAATTCAATAACAAAATGGCATGTTGCCAGCTTTAATATTCCCCCAACAAACAATATTGTGCGATTGCGTATTGTATTTACAAGCGATATCGGATTTAATTTAGAAGGTGTGGGTATTGATGATGTGCATGTGTTTGATAAAGCGGCTGTTTACACGGGCACAACACTTACCGGAATAACGCAAAACGTAAGCGGCAGTAATTGGGTGCATTTTAATTCAGGCGCAACCAGAGTTGTATCTATCAATGCAAATGGAAATAACCTGGGCAATACATCAGTCTCAGTTTATCCTTTTACAGGTACTGTGCGTTTTCAAAATAACCAGTATTACCTAAACAGAAATATTGTTATCAGGCCAACTACACAACCGGCCGCTGATGTTACGTTACGGTTTTATTTTTCGAATGCTGAAGCAGAAAGCCTTTTAGCTGCCACCGGTTGCGGTGCATGCAGCAAACCCAAAGATGCCTACGAATTAGGCGTTACCAAATTCAGCGGTACCGCCGCACAGGAAAACGGAACACTCACAGATAATACTGCTGGTGTTTATTCATTTATATTACCGGCAAATACCGAAATTATTCCGTACGATAATGGCTACTATGCTGAGTTTGCGGTAAATAGTTTCAGCGAATTCTGGTTAAACAATGGTGGCGTAAATGCCAATCAATCCTTGCCTGTAAACCTGTTGAGTTTTGAAGCAATTAAGCAAACAAAAAAAGTTTTATTACAATGGACAACTGATAACGAACTGAATGCCGATAAATATATTGTAGAGCGAAGTGCTGATGGTGCTGCCTATACAGCTATTGGAAATGTACCTGCTTTTAACAACGGCAATAAAAATAATTATAGTCTTACAGATAACCAGCCTTTAACCGGCTTGAATTTTTACCGCTTAAAAATGATGGATATTGACGGAAGTTTTCGCAATTCTCCCATAAGAAAAATTAATTTCGATAATGCTGCTGCTGATTTTACTATTTATCCAAATCCAGTTTCCGGCGATAAAATATTTATTTCATCAACCGGTAATGTAAACAGCGCCTCACTTTACGATGCGGCAGGCAGGCTGGTAAAACTATTTACACTTAAGGGAAGAAGCAATACGCTTGATGTTATCGGCATTGCAAAGGGAACATACCAACTGCGGATATTTACAGAGAAATCTATACACACAGAGAAAATAATTATTCAATAAAATCAGGCATAAAAAAATCGCTTCCATAATTTATTTTTACGGAAGCTTTTTATTTCTGTAACTTTCCGCAAACGATAAAAATGGCATTATTACCGTGGCGCAAAGGCAAAGTTATCCGTGTAGAAAATGAAACTGCAGTTACCAAAAAATATTTTATTGAAGTGCCGGAGCTTTCTGTTTTTGATTTTATTCCTGGGCAGTTTGTAACACTTGATCTGCCCATTCATGAAAAATTAAATAAACGGATGCGTAGTTATTCCATCGCTTCCTGGCCCGATGGCACCAATGTTTTTGAGCTGATAATTGTGTTGGATAAAATAGGTGCCGGTACTAATTATATTTTTGATGAGGTTAAAGCAGGCTCTGAGCTTACCTTCCGTGGTGCGCAGGGTGTATTTACTTTAAAAGAACCGCTCGATAAAGACATCTTTTTAGTTTGTACCGGTACCGGCATTGCACCCTTCCGCAGCATGGCGCAGCACATAAAAAATAAAAACATTCCTCACAAAAACATAACGCTGATATTTGGTTGCCGCACAAAAGATACATTGCTTTATTATGATGAAATGAAAAAACTGGAGCAGGAGCTTTCCGGGTTTCAATACATTCCAACCCTATCCAGAGAAGCATGGGAAGGCCGCACAGGTTATGTACACAATATTTACGAAGAGCTTTGCAGCGATAAAAAACCTACTCATTTTTTATTATGCGGCTGGCGTGGTATGATTGATGAAGCGAAGCAAAGGATTTTAGATTTGGGTTATACTGATAAAGATATTCATGTAGAGATATATGGGTAGTGAAAATCACACATGGTCTGACGGCCTCGTCTGACCATGTGTGATTTTTTGTTGATTACCACCAACAAATTATCTTTAAAATTTTTATTAAACACTTACCGCAACATCTGTATTATTTTTTTCGCTAACTTGGAACAATTAATTCGATTGCTAAATTAAACATAACAATGGGTGCATCTTCCATGATTGTTTTAATTATTGCCGGACTCGCTTTTTCGGTAATTGCTATTTTAGTAGCAGGATTGGTAACTAAAGCAACCAAAAATGCCGCCAAGGCAGAGCCATACGAATGTGGCATACCTACAACCGGCAAAACCTGGGTGCAGTTAAATGTTGGATACTATTTATTTGCATTGATATTTTTAATTTTTGATGTAGAGCTCATCTTTATTTTTCCCTGGGCCGTTGTTGCAAAATCAGCCGGTTGGATTGCATTGGCAGAAATTGTTATTTTCTTTTTTATATTATTTATGGGTTTTTTATATGCACATAAAAAGGGAGCGTTGAAGTGGATGTAGCCCCCTCTGGCCCCCAAGGGGGAAGAAAGGCAGGGCCTGATGAATTGAACAGTTTACCGGGAAAGGTATTTTTTAAATCTAATAAATAGCAACACCTAATAAATGAATAACTCCTCAAATAATTCAGAGTCTTCAAATCCTCCCTTGGGGGGTGCGGGGCCTGTGGAGATAATTGAAACGCCCGGCGGCGGCATTGTATTAAGCAAGCTGGATGATGTTATCAACTGGGCCAGATCAAACTCATTATGGCCACTCACTTTTGCAACCAGTTGCTGTGGTATTGAAATGATGGCTGTTGCTTCTGCCAAATACGATTTTGCCCGTTTTGGTTTTGAAGTGGCACGTGCTTCTCCACGCCAGGCCGATGTTATTATTATAGCTGGTACCATCGTTAATAAAATGGGACCGGTTTTAAAAAGATTATACGATCAGATGGCCGACCCTAAATATGTAATTGCCATGGGAGCCTGTGCCATAAGTGGCGGTCCGTTTTTTTACAATACTTATTCGGTAGTTAAAGGTGCCGATCATATTATACCAGTGGATGTGTATGTAGCCGGTTGCCCGCCAAGGCCCGAAGCTTTATTGCATGCACTGATAAGCTTGCAGGAAAAAATAAAAGCCGGTTTAACAAGAGAGCAAATTAAAACTGGTAAAGATTAATTATGGTTAACGAAGAACTGAAAACCAAAATAACTGAATTACTTGCCACCGCCACATTTGATGAAACAGGCGAATGGTTAAATGTTGCTGTTGATGCTAAAGATTGGCTGCCACTTGCGCAACAACTTCGCAGTGAAGAAAGTTTGCATTTTGATTATCTTTTCTGTTTAACATGCATTGACTTTAAAACAAACCTCACCATGGTTTATCACCTCAGCTCAACAATTTTCCGTCATAATATAGTTATCAGATCTGTTCTTAACAGAGATAAGCCCGAAATTGAAACGGTAAGCCATATCTGGAAGACAGCCGATTTTCATGAAAGGGAAGTATATGAAATGTTTGGTGTTAATTTTTTAAATCATCCCGATCTGCGGTTATTGATTTTACCAGACGGATGGGAAGGAAAGAACCCGATGCGGAAAGATTTTGAGGATGCGGTTAATATGATAAAACTATAAAAAATATCGAATTTGCGAATATTGAATATCGAATGTGTGCCAATGTAATAGCCGGTAGTAATTTAAAAATATTCGATATTCGCACATTCAACATTAAAAATATGTTTGAAGAAATAGGCACAACCACCGATGGCGATCTCATCATCAATGTAGGACCCCAACATCCTGCAACACACGGTGTATTGCATTTGGTGATCACACTCAATGGGGAAACTATCAGAAAGGTGGAGCCGCACCTGGGTTATATTCATCGCTCTATAGAAAAAATGTGTGAGAGCCTTACTTATCGCCAGTTTATTTATGTTACCAGCCGCATGGATTATTTATCGGCACATATAAATAACCAGGCCTGTGCATTAACGGTAGAAAAGAGTTTACAGGTAGAAGTGCCTGAAAGGGCACAGGTGATAAGAGTTATTATGGCAGAGCTTACAAGAATCGCATCGCACGAATTGTGGTGGGGCGCTATGGCGATGGATATTGGTGCATTTACTCCTTTCTTTCATGCGTTCAGAGAAAGAGAAACCATTAACGATATAATGGAGAAAACCTGCGGCGCCAGGTTAACCATGAATTATATGGTGCCAGGCGGCGTGATGCAGGAACTGCACCCCGATTTTGAAAAAGATGTAAAAGCATTTATTACACTTTTTAAAAGCAAAGTGCATGAGTATGATGAAATGGTAACTGGTAATATTATTTTTATAAACCGCATGAAGGGGGTTGGAGTTTTATCAAAAGAAGATGCTATTTCTTTTGGGTGTACTGGCCCAACCGGCAGGGGAAGCGGCGTTAATTGCGACATTAGAAAATTATATCCGTACGATGCGTACAATAAAGTGCAGTTTGATGAGATTATTGAAACAGATGGAGATTCGTTGGCACGTTACATGGTGCGGATAAAAGAACTGCACCAATCTATACATATAATTGAACAGTTGATAGATAATATTCCCGACGGCGATTTTCAGGCAAAAACAAAAGCAGTTTTAAAATTACCTAAGGGAGAATTTTACCAAAGGGTAGAAACAGCAAGAGGTGAATTTGGTGTGTACATTGTTAGCGAAGGCGGTATGACACCTTACAGAATAAAATTCCGTTCACCGGGCTTTTCAAATTTGTCGGCATTAGATCACATGGCAAGAGGAAGTAAACTGGGAGATCTGGTGGCGATGATGGGAACGCTGGATTTGGTGATACCGGATATTGACAGATAGAAACCCCCCCTCCGCCCCCTAAAGGGGGAACTTTGGACTCTGATGCTGCAAGGGTTTTTAGTTTATTTAGAAAGCAGGAAAGAACATGAAAGAAAATATGTTTTATGGAGCCGGGAATTTGATTTTTGAAAAGGCAAAGAAACTGAGAAATAATGTTACGCCAACTGAAATGATTTTATGGGGAAGGTTGAAAGAATATTTCCCTGAAACAAAATTCAGAAGGCAACATCCAATTTCATTTTATATTGTTGATATTTATTGCCATTCTAAAAAATTGATTATAGAAATTGATGGCAGTATTCATGATTTGGAAGAAATGAAAATAAATGATGAGATAAGACAAAAGGCCTTAGAAAACCTTGGTTTGAAGATAATAAGATTTACAACAAATGATATTTTGAATAATTTAGAATCAGTCTTAAAAACAATTGAAAAGAACTTAAATTAATTATACGCCAAAGTTCCCCCTTTAGGGGGCGGAGGGGGTTTTATGTGGAGCTTAACAAACATATCGTCTTCAATTCAATCCTGGCTGAATGAAACATTCAGCCCAACCTGGTCATTAATCTTTCAAATGGTTATTGCAGGCATTGCTGTAATCAGTTTGTTTGCCATACTGGGATTGATTTTGGTATTGATGGAAAGAAGGGTGGCTGCGTGGATGCAGATACGGCTGGGGCCAAACCGTGTTGGTCCTAAAGGATTGTTGCAATCACTGGCCGATACTTTAAAATTATTAGTGAAGGAAGGACTGACACCCGGCGGTGCAGATAAATTTTTATTTAACCTGGCACCCATCATTGCAATGGTAGTTGCCATGTTGCTGATGGCGCCCATTGCATTTGCAAAAGATTTTCAGCTATGGAATTTAAATATCGGTGTATTATATGTATCGGCAATTTCATCGTTGATGGTGATAAGTATTTTAATGGCAGGCTGGGCAAGTAATAATAAATATTCGTTGATGGGTGCTATGCGTAGTGGTGCACAAATTGTGAGTTACGAATTATCGGCAGGCTTATCTATTCTTACAATAGTTGTGCTGAGTGGAAGTTTAAATATTTCCGATATTATTTACGCACAGGCCGATGGCTGGTGGATATTTAAGGGACATATACCGGTTGTTATTTCATTTGTAATTTTTATTATTGCGGTTACCGCAGAAACTAACCGGGCACCTTTTGACCTGGCAGAAGCGGAATCAGAATTAACTGCGGGGTTTCATACCGAATATTCAGGAATGAAATTCGCTTTGTTTTTTTTAGCAGAATATGTAAACGTATTTATTGTGTGTGCCATTGGTGCCACCTTATTTTTAGGCGGATGGATGCCTTTTCATATCGGTCATTGGGAAGCATTCAATCATGTGATGGATTATATTCCATCAAGCATCTGGTTTTTTGGAAAAACGTTTTTCTTAATATTTGTAATTATGTGGTTCAGGTGGACTTTTCCACGGTTGCGTATTGATCAGTTGCTGAACCTGGAGTGGAAATATTTATTACCGATTAGTATGTTTAATTTATTACTGGTAACAGTGATTGCGATTTTGAAGTGGCATTTTTAATTATCGGTTTAGAAGGTTTAGAAAGTTTAGAAGTTTAGTCTAAACCTCCTCAACCCTCTAAACTTTCCTAAACTAAGTTAATGTTCATAGTAAAATACATAAGAGAAGTTTTCAGCGGTATTAAATCATTGCTCATCGGCATGCGCCGAACAGGTTATTATTTTACGCATCATAAAGAAATCATCACACAACAGTATCCCGATAACAGAGATACATTAAACTTGCCCGAAAGATTTAAAGGCGAAGTGGTATTGACACATGATGAGAACAACGAACATGCCTGCACCGGTTGTACGGCTTGTGAACTGGCTTGCCCCAATGCAACCATTAAAATTGTTACGCAATTTGATATTACACCTGAAGGAAAAAAGAAAAAAGCACTTGACAAATTTGTGTATCACCTGGAACTGTGTACTATGTGTAATTTATGTATAGTTGCATGCCCGACGGATGCAATAAAGATGGCGCAAACATTTGAACACAGTGTTTTTAACAGGGCCGATCTGACTAAAATTTTAAATAAACCCGGATCAAAAATCCGGGAAGGAATAGAGTAGGGGTTAAAAGTTGAAGGTTGAAAGTTGTTAAGCATGATATATTAAACCTAAATTAAAAGACAGATCAGGATATTGTCAATTGGCTATTAAAAAAATGAGTGGATCAATAATTATATTTTATTTGCTTGCAGTAATTACTTTGGTAAGTGCGGTATTTGCTGTAAGTACACGCATGATACTCCGAGCTGCCATTTATTTATTGTTTACTTTAATTGGTATTGCCGGTATTTATTTCTGGCTGCAATACGAATTTATTGCTGCGGTGCAGATAGTTGTGTATGTAGGTGGAATTGTGGTGCTTATCATTTTTTCAATTTTTCTTACACAGCAGGCCGGCGAGGAATTGCCCAAACAAAAATTGGGGCGACAATTATTTTCGGTACTAGCGGCTTTTTGTGGGTTAGCCCTCGTAATGCTGCAATTGGCGCAACATACATTTACCGGCACAAATAATAATGCCATTGAACCAACTGTTGCCAACATCGGTAACCAGATGCTTGGAGTTGATGAAGGAGGTTATGCATTACCATTTGAAGTGATAAGTATTTTGTTGTTGGCCGCATTGATAGGTTGTATCGTGATAGCATTAAAAAGTAAACCTGAAATAAATAATGAACAAGGAACAAGAAATACTGAATTATGATTGGAGCGACCAACTTCGATATTCAACATTCATTGTTCCTTGTTCGATATTAGAATTATGATTGAACCCGGACTATATCATTTGCTATTCATCAGCACCACACTGTTCTTTATCGGTGTATATGGGTTTTTTACAAGAAGAAACCTGGTTACCATGTTGATGAGTGTTGAGCTGATACTGAATAGTGTGAACCTGAATTTTATCGCCTTTAATAAATATTTATGGTACGATAAAATGGATGGCTTGTTCTTTACGATTTTTATTATTGCCATTGCGGCTGCAGAAGCGGCGGTTGCCATTGCTATCATAATAAATCTTTACAGAAGCCATAAGTCGATTGATGTTGAAAATGCAGAAGAATTAAAATATTAAAAGCCCCTCCTGACCTTCCGCCAACTGGCGGAGAGGAAAACGCAGAGCAAAACGTATGATAGAACATATTTTTTTACAGGTTAACTTTCTTCAAGTCCTTCCCTCTGGGAAGGATTTAGGATGGGCTATAGCGCTCATTCCTTTACTACCACTGGCAGGCTTTTTAATGCTTGGCATATTTGGAAGAAAATATTTTAAGAATACTTCGGGCATTATCGGAACAACTTTGCTACTTGTTTCAACAGTGCTGGCAGTGTGCACAGCATACGGATATTTTTTTGAGTATGGAAAGGTTGATGGCGTGTATCAAAAATTAATTGTGTTAAAATATGAATGGCTGCGTTTTTCTCCCTCCCTCCTGGGGAGGGTTGGGGAGGGGCCGCTTTCTATTGACATGGGAATAATGATTGATCCAATTTCTGTAATGATGCTGGTTGTGGTAACTTTTATTTCGCTGATGGTGCATATTTACAGCCTGGGTTATATGAAGGGCGATGAAAGATTTCCGGTTTATTATGCATTCCTGGGCTTGTTTACTTTTTCTATGTTAGGTTTGGTTGTTTCTTCCAATATTTTTCAGATCTATATTTTTTGGGAACTGGTTGGTGTTTCTTCTTTCTTACTCATTGGTTATTATTACGATAAACCCAGTGCAGTTGCTGCCTGTAAAAAAGCTTTTATTGTAACACGCTTTGCCGATGTTGGATTTTTGATCGGCATATTGATACTCTCTTTTCATTCCGGCACGCTCGATTTTAATACATTGATTGCAACATTAACTTCGCCTGAATCTGCCGGTTATAAAAGTGCGGCTGCTGCATCTTTTATTGGTGTATCTGCATTAACCTGGGGATTGGTTTTGGTTTTTATTGGTGGCGCAGGTAAGAGTGCCATGTTCCCTTTACATATCTGGCTGCCCGATGCTATGGAAGGCCCAACGCCGGTTTCAGCTTTAATACATGCGGCAACCATGGTTGTGGCCGGTGTGTTTTTAGTAGCAAGATTATTTCCTGTGTTTGCCATTTCATCTCCCAATGCTTTGAGTTTGGTTGGCTATGTTGGCGCCATCTCTGCATTGATTGCAGCAATTATTGCCTGCACTCAAACAGATATTAAAAGAGTGTTGGCCTATTCCACCATGAGCCAAATAGGATACATGATGTTTGCATTGGGTGTTTCAAAATATGGTGGAGAAGATGGACTGGGTTACACAGCATCTATGTTTCATTTGTTTACACATGCCATGTTTAAAGCATTGTTGTTTTTAGGCGCAGGTGCAGTTATACATTATATACACAGCAACGAAATGAAAGATATGGGCGGACTGCGAAAATATTTACCCATCACCCACATTACATTTTTAATTGCATGTCTGGCAATTGCAGGCGTGCCGCCGTTTGCAGGCTTCTTCAGCAAGGAAGAGATTTTATTAGCTGCTTATCAGCACAATCAAACCATTTATTGGATAGCATTGATCACTTCGGGCTTAACAGCTTTTTATATGTTTCGACTGTACTTTAATATTTTCTGGAGTAAAGAATATTTCCCCCATACAAAAAATACTACACAGGAGCATGGTGCTTTAAAAATGAATGCTGCAGCTCCCTCTCCTTTGGACAGGGCGGGGGGTGAGGTCCATAAAAGCGAAGGCGGTTTTGCGATGATGATACCATTGGTTTTATTAGCTATTGGTGCTGCAGTTGCTGGCTTTATTCCCTTCGGGCATTTTGTTAGTTCTGATGGAACAAAACTGGCAACTGCATTTCATTTGCAGTTTTCCGTTGCACCGGTTGCATTAGGGCTGGCGGGAATATTTATTGCCATGTGGATGTATAAAAAGCAAAGCGATAAGCCGGATAAGATCGCATCTGCATTAAGTGCATTATACAAAGCCGCTTATCATAAATTCTATATTGATGAAATTTATTTATTCATCACCCAAAAAATAATTTTCAATTTAATAGGAAAACCGGCGGCATGGTTTGATAAAAATGTGGTTGATGGATTTATAAATGCAACCGGTAATGGCACAAAAGATATTTCTGAAACTATAAAAGGAATGCAATCGGGTAAAGTACAATCTTATGCCATTTATTTTTTAGCTGGCATTATTGGGTTGGCTTTATTGTTTATTTATGTTTGGAAATGATGAATGGAGAATTATGAATTATGAATCTGTTCATTCATAATTCATGACTCATAATTCTAAATTATAAAAATGAATTTATCGTTATTGATATTGTTGCCATTACTTACTGCTGCAGCCGTATTGCTGATGCGTAATGCTATTCAGGTAAAGTGGGTATCATTGGCTGGTGCTGCATTGCAGCTTGTATTGGCTTTTGTGCTATTGTTTCTTTATAACCAACAACGAGGGGAAGGCAATGCAGCACAAATGTTATTTGAAACAGAGTATAATTGGTTCCCCGGATGGAACATCAATTTTCATTTAGGGGTGGATGGCATTTCAGTTGCGATGATATTATTAACGGCTTTTGTAGTAATTGCCGGTGTATTGGTTTCGTGGAATGTTACCAAAATGACAAAGGAGTTTTATTTTCTGCTCATATTATTAAGTCTTGGTGCTTATGGATTTTTTATTTCACTCGATCTGTTTATCCTGTTTTTCTTTTTAGAGATTGCAGTCATTCCAAAATATTTACTCATCGGTATTTGGGGCAGCGGCAAAAAAGAATATGCAGCCAATAAACTGGCAATGATGTTAATGGGCGGTTCTGCTTTGGTGTTGGTTGGCATACTGGGCATTTATTTTTCTGGTAAAGAACACAGTTTTGATTTGTTGCATTTGTCAACATTAAATATACCCATGCAAACACAAATGATCTGTTTCCCATTATTGTTTGTGGGCTTTGGTGTGTTCACAGCTTTGTTTCCATTTCATACCTGGGTGCCCGATGGGCATTCATCTGCACCAACAGCAGGTTCTATGTTTTTGGCTGGTATATCTATGAAACTGGGTGGATACGGGTGTTTGCGTGTTGCAACCTACATCATGCCCGAAGGCGCAAAGGAATATGCAACTATTGTTATTGTACTTTCTGTAATAGCAATATTGTATGGAGCCTTCGCTACTATGATGCAGAAAGATCTGAAATACATCAATGCATATTCATCCGTAAGCCATTGCGGATTTGTTTTACTGGGTATTGGTATGCTAACCAAAACCTCCATGACCGGTGCAGTAATGCAAATGGTTTCGCATGGTTTAATGACGGCACTTTTCTTTGCTGTTATTGGCATGATATACGAACGCACACATACACGGCAGGTAAGTGAAATGAGCGGCTTATTAAAACGAATGCCATTCATCGGCACTGTTTTATTTATTGTTGGCTTATGTTCTTTAGGTTTACCGGGTCTCAGTGGTTTTGTTGCAGAGATGACGGTGTTCATGGGTTCCTGGCAACATCCGGATGCGTTCCGAAGAGTTGCAACCATACTTGCATGTTTATCTATTGTGGTAACCGCAGTATATATTTTACGTGCCGTAACTAAAACAGCCATGGGGCCGTTAACAGCAGGATTCGAAAGTTTAAAAGATGCAACCTGGAATGAAAAACTGGCTGCTTTAATTTTGATAGCAGGTATTATAGCGATAGGCGTTGCACCTTTCTGGTTGAATGATCTGGTGAGTCCCGGTGCCGAGATAATTATGAATAAGATTGGCAAATAAAAATAATTACTGAATGAATGAAATGCTGACATTGATGAAGCCTGAACTGGTATTAACCGGTATCATTTTCCTGCTCCTGTTTATTAAAATAGGTAAGGGTTTAAAAAATGAAACCATGTTATTGCTGATACAGGTTCTGTTATTGTTGAATTTTATTCTCGGTTTTTTCTTTAATGCAGAAGGAATGTTGTTTGATGGCATGTATCAAACAACAGCCATGATGGTATTTCAAAAAAATATTTTAAACCTGGGTGTTTATCTTATCTCATTATTATTTGCTGATTGGTTTAAAAAATCAGAACATATGCCCGAGTTTTTTATGCTGATGCTTTCAGCATTACTGGGTATGTTCTTCCTTATTTCCAGTGGCAATTTGTTGATGTTCTTCCTGGCACTGGAGCTTTCAACCATTCCTGTTGCAGCCATGGCAAATTTCGATCTTGATAAAAAAAGATCTTCAGAAGCCGCTATGAAGATGATTCTTTCTTCAGCATTTTCTTCCGGCATTTTACTTTTTGGTATCTCATTAATTTATGGTTCCATAGGCACTATCAGCTTTGCAGAAATTCCGCTGCATCTTGATGGCAGTCCTCTACAAATTCTTGCACTGGTATTTTTATTTTCCGCCTTTGCCTTTAAATTATCTATTGTGCCTTTTCATTTATGGACGGCTGATGTGTATGAAGGTTCGCCCATGGCTACCACGGCTTTTTTATCAGTAATATCAAAAGGCGCCATTGCTTTTATTTTTATGGCAACGCTTTACAAAGTGTTTCAACCCATGCAGGCAACCTGGTATAATTTAGTAATGATACTGGCAGTTGCAACCATGTTAATAGGTAATCTTTTTGCTTTACGTCAGCAAAATATAAAACGCTTCCTGGCATTTTCATCCATTGCACAAGTTGGTTTTATTCTGGTGGGTATCAGCAGCAACTCCGCAGCAGGCACCACATCGGTTGTTTATTTTATACTGATTTATATATTCTCAAACCTGGCAGCATTTGGTGTGGCGGCAGCCATTGCCGCCAAAGCCAACCGTGAGAATATTGATGATTACAAGGGGCTCTACCAAAGCAATCCATTTTTAAGTTGGGTGCTGGCACTGGCTTTGTTTTCGCTGGCCGGTATCCCGCCAACTAGCGGTTTTTTTGGTAAATTATTTTTGCTTACAGCAGGAGCATCAAAAGGAAGTTATCTTTTTATAATTATTGCAGCGCTGAATATGATCATCTCGTTGTATTATTATTTACGGGTTATCCGTTCTGTATTTATGGATAAAAATGATTTGCCAATGGACAAAATAAATATTGAACCATCAGCAAAATTTGCATTGCTACTTTGTAGCGCCGGTATTATTTTAGTTGGATTGCTGAGCTGGATATATGATTACATTAACTCTTTAAATTAAAGTAGAGAATTATGGGCTTGCAAATTCATAATTCATAACTCATAATTCATAACTCATAATTTTTCATCATGGCCATAAATAAAAACCACGAATTTGAAGAACTGGATGGTGTTAAATGCGGCATTGTGGAAAAGAATGTATTGCCCGAAAGAGTTGACTTTCTGAAACAATTACTAGAGTATAATAAATTTACAGTTGTGGTTGTTCCATCGCCACCGCCAAAAGTTGCTGCAGCTCCGGTTGTTAAAGTTACCGAAGGAGAAGACACACCTGCGGTTGCGGAGCCGGTACCTGTTATTGCGCCTGAAACTTTTACAGTTGGAGTTACGGATTACACCTTCAATACCATCAACGCCATTTATGGCCGCTTACTTAAAACACCCTCCGGGCATGTGGTTACCATGGCTTACTGGCAACAAAAAGAAAATGTGAGTCATGATGAAGTGCCTTATTATGAAAACCATTAGTTAACTGATTTTTTCTAAAATCAACTTCTTCACATCACTCAACTTAATTCTCTCCTGCACCATTGTATCTCTATACCTTATCGTAACCGTATTATCTTCTTTAGTTTGATGATCAATTGTTACACAAAACGGTGTGCCAATCGCATCCATACGGCGATAACGTTTTCCAATCGCATCCTTCTCTTCGTAAAAACACATAAAACTGCTTTTGCAATCATCCATTAATTGCTTTGCAATTTCTGGCAGCCCATCTTTTTTTAATAAAGGAAGGATGGC
The DNA here is from genome assembly GCA_043756605.1 of Chitinophagaceae bacterium. Lineage (GTDB taxonomy): Bacteria > Bacteroidota > Bacteroidia > Chitinophagales > Chitinophagaceae > Ferruginibacter. The sequence goes on along the minus strand of JAYURR010000013.1, from coordinate 6,823 downwards.
CAATTTGGTAGGGGCGATCTTTGCAGGAATTTTTAAAACCACACGGCTGTCTTCAGTGCCATCTTCTTTTAACCATTTCTCATCGGTATAAGCCAGACTGATGATGGTTAAAAAAAGCCTGTCTAAGCCTACTGAAGTTTCTACAACAAATGGCGTGTAGTTTCCGTAAGGTTTATTGGTTGCGGCATCAATATCATTATCAAAATACTGAATTTTCTTTTTGCTGAATTCCTGATGCTGCTTTAAATCAAAATCTGTACGGCTGTGGATACCTTCCAGTTCTTTCCAGCCAAACGGAAATTCAAATTCAATGTCCATAGCCGCATCTGCATAATGCGCCAGTTTTACATGATCATGAAATCGTAATTTTTCTGCAGGTATTCCCAAACTCTGGTGCCATTTTATTCGTTCCTCCGACCAAAACTCATACCATTCTTTTTGCGTGCCAGGGCGAATGAAGAACTGCATTTCCATTTGTTCAAATTCTCTCATGCGGAAAATAAATTGCCTCGCTACAATCTCATTTCTGAATGCCTTACCTGTTTGTGCAATACCAAACGGTATTTTCATTCTGCCGGTTTTTTGCACATTTAAAAAATTTACAAAAATACCTTGTGCAGTTTCGGGGCGTAAGTACACTTTATTATCATCGGGATTATCAGCAGCCACAGCACCAAACTCTGTAGAGAACATCAGGTTAAACTGGCGAACGTCTGTCCAGTTGCAGGTTTTACTAACAGCACATTTTATTTTATTGCCTTCAATTAATTGTTTCAGCCCTGCATAATCATCTTTACCTAATAACGCATCCATTGATGCTAAAATATCTTTTGCCAATTGCTCATTGCCCATTGCCAATTGTTCTTCTGCAAATCCTTCAATCAAATGATCAACCCGGTATCTTTTATTACTGTCTTTATTATCAATCATAGGGTCACTAAAATTATCAACGTGGCCGCTTGCCTTCCAGGTGGTTGGGTGCATAAAAATTGCCGCATCAATGCCCACAATATTGTCGTGCATTTGCGTCATACTTTTCCACCAGTAATCACGAATGTTCTTTTTTAGCTGGGAGCCGTTTTGGCCATAGTCGTACACAGCCGCAAGCCCATCATAAATTTCGCTGCTCTGAAAAATATAACCGTATTCTTTACAATGAGAGATTAACTCCGCAAAATTGTTTGTTTCGTTTGCCATAGCTGCAAATATAAAGATTGATTAGCGGCTTAGAAAATTCACTTTGTAATTTGAAGGAAGCTAAACAGGCAACTTATTCCAGCATCTTTTAGCAATGTCATTAAGTTAAGCATTTGATATTTTTAAAAGCCACAGCGTGGCGACATTTTGGTAGTAAATAAAATAAATTGTGAGCCAAAGCCCCATTGTGGCGACACTTTTTTATTGTTGACTTCGATAAAATATCGCCATGATGTGGCTTTAATAGACTTTATTACTCTATCTCTACCAAAATATCGCCTCGCTTAGGCTTAATTTAATGATATTGCCCGAATGGGGCTGTGGGAAAGCATTTTACAAATGCCTCAAATAATGCTCCGGATTATCCAGAAAGGTTTTGGTGATCCGGTAATGATCTGTCTCTTTAAAATCTACAACCTTCATCGAATCGTCCTGTATTTCGTAAAGGAATGCATCGGGAATGCCCATCAGTATTGGAGAGTGAGTGGCGATAATAAACTGGGTGTTGTTGTTTTTTACAATTTCTAAAATTAAAGACATCAGCGATAATTGTTTTAATGGGGATAATGCTGCTTCGGGCTCATCCAATAAAAAAATTCCTTTATCGCCAATGCGGGTTTGTAAAATTTTAAGGTATGCTTCGCCATGCGAAAATGCCTGCATATTTTCGCCATAATTTTTACGCATTTCAAACAGGCTGAAATTCATGTTTTCGCTCATTCTGTTAATGATACTGTCATCAACTACACCCTTTAATTCATTTAAATCACCAGCTATTTTATTTCGTTCATTCTCTACTGAGTTAATAAAATCGCTAAAATCTTCTGCCCTGAAAAAGAAACCTCTGCTGGTATTTCTTTTCCATTCAATTTCTAAATAAGGTTGTAAAAGTTCGGCTGCTTCAAATCCGGTTCTGTTGTTGGCTTTTATAAAACCACCTATCAATGGAAGATTAAGTTTAAAGGCAATAGCTTCCAATAAAGTAGATTTTCCGCTGCCATTATCACCAACAAAAATATTTACTTTGTTGTGCAGTATTATTTCTTTGGCAAACTTTACTGCCGGTATATTAAATGGAAACGGATGTTGCTTTTGTGTATTAATTGAAAAAGATTTCACGAAAGGCATGACAAAAATTTTGGTGTCTTGATTTGTGAAGAATAAAGATAAATTATGCAATCTTAATAACGTGTACTTAACTTTTTATTTTAAGCATATATTTGTCAGCATAACTTAAACCAGTGGCCAATAACTTTCAGTTACCAAACAACAAACCTTCTGCCTTAGAAAAATTTGGTTTGTATTATTTAAATTTTTTCAAAAAGAGAGACCTTACGCATACTGTGTTTGATTTTACGGATGAAGAACTGGCAGCTAAGATCAAAAAGATCACCATTAAAGGGATTTTGCTTTCGGCCATTACTGGCATCGTACTTGTTTTTCCTACGGTTTGGGTAGATGGTTATTTTGCTGATAAAGTCTGGTACGTGCATTATGGCTGGGTTGCAGCGGTAACACTGGTTTCTATACTGATTGAATTTTACCTGCTTTTTATCATTGCTTTAAAAGCGGTTTATGAAGTAAGTGACATTATTAATATGCAAGCCAACCCAAAAGATTTTTTGCAATCCGGCGTTTTTAGTGTAAAAAATATACTGGCACGTACAGCTTTGGAACTGCCCGATCCGGAATTGAAGATACTGGGTATTGATCCTTTTAAACGCATCTCAAAAAAGAACCTGTTGGTGTTGGGGTTGATTTACAAAGCAAAAATATTTGTAACCAATTTTGTTTTAAAATACGGGTTGAAGTTTTCTGTAGGCGAAACTATTTACGGCATTCCCATTTTGTACGAAGCCTTGTTTGTAGAAGCATTCTGGAATGGCGTTGTTTTAAAACGAGTGGTGTATGAAGCCAGGTTGCGGCTTTTTGGTTTTGCATTGGCCAATCATATTGCCGATAGTGTAATTAAAAATAAACATCTTGATTTGCTTACGCCTACGGCAGAAATTGGCTGCATGCGTGCCATTGGCAATGCGGTGGTTATGACGCAGAATTACCATCCCAACATGATGCTGTTGCTGATGGAGTTTCAGCAGCTTTTAAATTTAAGCGAAGAAAATAAATACGACGACTGGGAAATGTTTTTGCAAACGCTGCAAAATGTAACCGCAGACGAAAGAAATTTTTTACTCGATCTTTTTACCGTTTCAGTTGCTTTTGATGGCAAAGTTTCAACATTAGAACAGGATAATTTAAAAGCTGCCTACGGAAAAGATTTTGAAATATATTACCTACGTTTATTACAACTTACGCAACATTTAAAAGCAGGGCGTTTGAATGCTGCGTTTAAATTATGCCGGCTGGATTTTGTTGCCGGTTAAAACCAACAAATGATAACAGAAGAAAAATTAAAGCAAATAAGAAAACAATTAAGCAAAGGAGAACCTGAAGGTGAAATAAAAAATGGCTTGCGCAGCGATGGCTTTTCCGAAGATGAAATAACTGCATTGTTCTTTAATCTTTTTCCAAAAAAAACTGCTTCCAAAAAAGCAGATAGCAGTCAGCATAGTAATGCACAGCTATTTTATTTAATTGGAGCCTGCTTAATAATTGCCGGTGGTTCAATGCTGGCAATTAATACCTGGCTAAATGCATTTGGTATTCCTTTAATTGTTTTAGGAGGTGTAAGTTTATGCGTTAACTATTTTATTGCCAACAGGAATAAGGAAAATAAAAATTGATTCAAATAATCCAAATCTCTAAAACAGAAGTTGATTATATTGCAGGAGGTATTTCAACAGATGGAATCACTGTTTTTTCTTCAGGTTGTTCTGCAATTGATTTTTCCGATTCTACTTCTATCTCCTGCACCCATACAGCATAACTGTTGGGGTAAATACGGGTGCCTGAATGTGCTGCAAATACATGTGTAAAAACAGCACCAAAATATAAAATCATGGCTGAGTAATAAACCCACAACAACATTACAATTACAGAACCTGCAGTGCCATAAGTGGAAGAAAGTTTACTGTGGCCCAGGTAGTATCCGATTAAAAATTTGCCCAGCATAAATAGAATGGCTGTGGTAAATGCACCAGCCCTTACATGCCTCCATTGAATTCGGGCATCGGGCAGTATTTTAAATATCATTCCGAATAATAAAGAGGTAATACCAAATGTGAGCAACACATTAAACGAGTACACCACAATAACTGTTAACTGAGGAAACATCTCGGTAAGCCGGTTTATGAAGGCATCCATTAAACCGTTAATAAGCAAAGATACCAGCAATAAAAAACCCAGACTTATCACCAATGAAAAAGAAAGCAGGCGGTTAATCAGCATTTTTAAAAAGCCGGTTCCTTTAGGTTTTGATTTTAATTTCCAGATATGGTTGATGGAATCCTGTATCTCAGTAAATACACTGGTAGCACCAAAAAGTAAAGTAATAATACCCACAATGGTAGCAAAGTAGCTGCTATTTGATAAAGCTGCACCCCGGATAGTTTGTTGAATTTGAATGGCCGCTTCTGTGCCAACAAATTCTGATATCTGGTGGTATAAAGTTCCTTCAATGGCTTCTCTGCCATAAAAAATATTGCTTATAGAAATAACAATGATTAGCATGGCCGGCAAAGAGAAAATAGTGTAGAATGCCAGGGCCGCACTGAGTTTAAATACTTTATTATCTATAAAATCAGAAAATGATTGTTTTAGTATTGACCAGGTATTTTTAAGCGAAAATTTCATGTTGTTATTTTAATTTTTCATTCTGCTTATGTCGGTCTGCGTCCCTTAAATTCTTTTTTTCAAAATTCTTTTCTAATGCTTCCGTTAAATTAACACCGGTTTGGTTTGCCAGGCAAATCAACACCCACAGCACATCTGCCATTTCATCGCCCAGCTCTTTTCCTTTATCAGATTCTTTAAAAGATTGTTCGCCATATTGCCTCACCATCAGCCTGCTTAATTCACCAACCTCTTCCATTAGTATGCCAAGGTTTGTAAGTTCACTAAAATATTTTACGCCAACGGTTTTTATCCATTGGTCAACCTGCTGTTGTGCTTCATTAATTGTAATTTCTGCCATCAGTCTTTGTTTTTTGTATCAATAAAGATAGTTACAGGCCCATCATTTAACAGTGATACTTTCATATCGGCCCCAAACTCACCGGTAAATATTTTCTTGCTCAAATCTTTTTCCAATTGTACAATCATTTTTTCATAAAGCGGTATGGCAATATCAGGTTTGCTTGCTTTTATGTAAGATGGGCGGTTTCCTTTTTTTGTAGATGCATGCAGCGTAAACTGGCTTACCAGTAAAATATCGCCGTCAATATCTTTTACAGAAATGTTAGCCACTTTGTTTTCGTCATCAAAAATTCGGAGGTTAGTAATCTTGTTGCTCAGCCAAATAATATCTTCATCAGTATCTGCATCTTCAATACCAACAAAAACAAGTAAGCCTGTTTTAATTTCAGATTTTATTTTGCCATCAATACTTACACTGGCTTGTGAAACCCGTTGTATAATCACTCTCATGCTTACAAATATAATTGCAACCGGTAAAACAAAAACCCCTCATTTTATTAAGGGGCTTTTGTTTAGTTATTTTTTGCCTGCCAGAAAAAGTGCCAGCAAACCCAGCGGCAGCGGTATCCACCAAAAATCGCTGAGCTCAGATAAATGACTCGAATTTTTTCCAACAAAGTACATGGCAACAGCAGCTGCAATGCACAATACACCAAGGATGGTGAAGAGACTTTTTTTATTCATAACAGTTGGTTTTTCATAAATCTACTCAATACAATTTGTTTGTGCAATAGCCCATTGGCTTTTCCGCACAAATAAGTATGGTAATTCGATCATCTTTTTATTGATATGATGAAAAAACAGCTAAAACACCCTGAAATCAACCCATTGGATTTTTACTGAAACTTCCAAGATTTTAAACAAACATTTTATAATTTCTGTGGGGAAAAGTGAGCAAAAGCAATACCCGTTTGAGTCTGCAAAATTATCCACCACTTTTGTCCACAGGTGTTAATATTTATAAGTTTGATTCTTCATCCAATACAAATATTTTCGTTGCCTTGTTATTTGCTAACCCAACAATCAAGCTTATTTATATTATGCCAAAAAAATCACAACCTGTTAAAGGATTGCAGTTCTCCCGTCAGTTTACCAAAAACGATGTTAGCCCTTTCGATATGTTTGAGTACGATTACCGTACTTCAGTAATTAAAAATCCTTCTGGTGAAATCGTTTTCCAGATGGATAACGTGGAGGTTCCAAAACAATGGAGCCAGATAGCCACGGATATTTTGGCGCAGAAATATTTTAGAAAAGCAGGTGTACCAAATGAAGACGGCACCACAGGTAGAGAAACAACCATTAAACAGGTTGCACACCGCATGGCGCATTGCTGGCGGGTGTGGGGCGAACGTTATAATTATTTTGCAACAGCAAATGATGCACAGATATTTTATGATGAACTGGTTTACTCCATTTTAAACCAGGCCTGCGTACCCAACAGTCCGCAATGGTTTAATACAGGTTTGCATGAAGTGTATGGCATTACCGGAAAACCGCAGGGGCATTATTATGTAGATGCTGTTGACGG
>JAYURR010000012.1:0-2405 GCA_043756605.1 Chitinophagaceae bacterium | reverse complement strand
CGGCACCAACGGCTTCTAATACTAATCTATTATCTGCCGAAACTATAAATCTGGCGGTTACAGTAAGGCCTGGTTTTAGTTTGAGTAATTACAATATTTACTGGACATCAAGCTGCGGTGGAACTTTCAGCGATCCTTACAGTGCTACGCCAACATTTACAGCACCTTCAACAAACCCATGCAGTGCCTGTAAATTAACAGTTACAGTATCGGATGGTTGTGGACGCCAGTTTTATGAGCATATCAATATAAATATTTGTCCGGCACCACCAACGGCTTTAGATAGAACAACAAATACGATATCTAACCAACCAGGTACAGGCCCGCAACCAATTGGTGCTTTTACACCATTTGCAGGTACCGATCCTGATGGTACAGTTGTATCTTATACAATAAAATCGTTACCACCAGTTGCTGAAGGCATTTTAAGTATTACCTGCCCGCCAACACCTGCTGGTGCAACCTGCACAGGCGGTTTTGCAAATCTTACTGCTGCAGTTTTAACATCAAATCCGGGCGGTATTGTATTAACACCGGCACAGGCCCAATCTTTCCGTTTTGATCCGGCTGATGGTTTTGGTGGCAATTCAACCTTTACTTATACCGTAACCGATAACCATGGTTTGGTAGATGCTACACCGGCTAACTTTACCATACCGGTAAATCCGCCACCTGTTGCACAGGATATTTTAACAGTACCTATTCCTAGCACTGCTGGTGCATCGCCATTGGCGCCACCATTAAGTGCAACAGATAATGGAACCATTGTAAGTTTTACCATTACATCATTACCACCAGCCAGCCAGGGTATTTTATATTTAAACGGCGTGCCGGTAACAGTTGGCCAGGTTTTAACGCCTGCACAGGCCGGCCAGTTAAGTTTTGATCCCAGCGGCACTTATGTAGGCTATGCACAGGCAACTTTTACTGCAACTGATAATAATGGTGCAACTGATGCTACACCTGCAACTTTAAGTATTCAAATTGTTAATCAGCCACCGGCTGCGCAGGATGTATCAGCATCATCCATTACAAACCCCAATGGTACTGGCCAAACAGCCATACCATCTTTAGTTGCAACAGATAGCGATGGCTCTATTGCCAATTACACCATCACATCGGTACCACCGGTTACAGAAGGGGTATTATATTATTTTAACGGTGTTAGCTACGTAGAAGTAATGGGTGGCCAGGTTTTAACACCGGCACAGGCAGCTTCCCTGCGTTTTGACCCCGCAGATGGATTTACAGGAAATGCAACATTTACATACACAGCTACTGATAATTTAGGCCTGGTAGATAATACACCAGCCACATACAACATTCCGGTAGGTATTGTACCACCCGTGGCCGATAATAAAACCAATACATCAATTTACAGTGGTGCCGGCCAAACCCCCATAAGTGCATTAACCGGTAGCGACCCCGATGCCACCAATGTTATTACAAGCTTTACAATAAAAACCATACCACTAGCCAGCCAGGGGGTGTTGTATTATGATAATGGCGGCACTTATGTTGCCGTAACAGCAGGGCAGGTTTTAACACCTGCACAGGCCGCATCGTTACGTTTTGACCCCGCCGATGGTTTTGCCGGCAATGCAATATTTACTTATACAACAACCGATGATGAAGGGTTAACCGATCAGTCGGCTGCTACATTTACTATACCAGTTTTAAATCAGCCACCAGTTGCAACTAATGTTACAAACCCTGGTATAAACAATACCGCTGGCCCAACAGGCATAAACCCGCTTGCGGCTACCGATGCCGATGGTACCGTTGCAAACTATACAATAACAACGTTGCCCGATCCAGCTAAAGGCATATTGCTTTTATCTGGTGTTCCGGTTACATTGGGGCAGGTTTTAACTCCTGCACAAATTGCATTATTACAGTTTGATCCTGCAGCCGGTGCAACCGGTAATGCAGTATTTAACTTTACAGCAACCGATAACCAGGGAAGTACCGATGCTACACCAGCAACTTTTACCATTCCCTTAATAAGCGTACCGGTGCCGCCAACTAGCGATGATAAAACAAATACATCTATAAATTACACTGCTGGCCCTACAAGCATATTACCATTAACCGGTGCAGATGCTGATGGCATGGTAGCCTCGTTTGTAATAAATACTTTACCAACAGCCGCACAAGGTGTGTTAATGTTAAATGGTGTATTGGTTACAGTTGGCCAGGTAATACCGGCAAATTTAGCCAGCCAGTTACAGTTTGACCCCTCAGGTACATTTACCGGTAATGCATCTTTTACTTATTCAGCAAGGGATAATGAAGGTTTTACTGATGCATCACCCGCAACATTTAATATACCCGTTGTAAATATTGCGCCGGTGGCACATGATATTACCACCTTAAACATTAAAACAGGTTCTACTGTAAGAATA
>JAYURR010000011.1:0-56278 GCA_043756605.1 Chitinophagaceae bacterium | reverse complement strand
TTATCCTGCGCTGGTATCTTATAAAAAAGAAAATAAATGATGACGCAAGGATGAAAGTGCCAAGCATGGCGAAAATTATCAATAGAAAAATATTATCGGTTATTTTTTGCATAATATAAAACCAAAGCTGAAAAATAAATACATCAACACCATAAGAGACGCATGTATATTCCAGATAATTAAAAAATTTGTCAATGAGACTTTATAGGTAATCAGATTTGAAAATATAAAAAGTACAAATGAACCTGAAAAGTAAAGGAATATGCCTGCATTTATGTAAAAATTTGGCAATTTTACAACACTTAACTCTAATGCAGCAACTTTAGCAAAATAGTTTAGGGCAAACAGCATACACATGATGCTCTCAGTATATCTGGTGTAACTGCTATAGGTGTAAATACTTTGAAAAAACAAGGCATTGATGATACAAATTGCAACAAATGCAATTTGTAAAAGATTATACCATTTCTTTTTTTTATTCGAATCAAGCGTGTATCTATAAAATGAAATCAGCATTAATCCCTCTACCAGAGTAAATAAATGTACTAAGGGAAGATTATTTTTATGATAAACTCTGGCCACAATAGTCGCTGCTGTGTTTATCAATGCTGTTACAACAAGATAGTACCAAATTAATTTTAAATTAAAGGGTAAGACCTTAAATTTTATTAAACCTGCGATTATTGGAATCAGTATACATAATGGAGTGATAATTGAATTAAAATTTTTCCAAAACATAGTGGTTACTTAAACTGCAATATTAAACTAAAATATAGTTACCTGTAAAAAGAAAAGCAGTTCAAATTTGAACTGCTTTTATAAGACAACAAATGATAATTCTTTTAATTCAGATTGTAAATAATTGGTTTTAAACTTTAATCTTCAAACAGAGGACTGGCAATATCGCAAAGTTGCGGACATGGTGTAGTAAAATCATAAATACTACTCTGCGCAACCAAACCTCCTGAACCATCAGGTACTTCTATGCTTAAAACATCCAGATTATCTGTATCTACAGGCACCAGCACCAGCTTAAGGGTAGATACATCGGTGCCATTGGCCATGCCGAGATAGGCCCTTACTGAATTACATTTTGTAAAATCTGCCAGCGATGCAATATCCTGCATTGGAATGTTGAAGGCTCTGATGTAATTAGGATCCTGATCAATGGCAGCAATGTAAGTGCGCCAGTTGGCGGTGTAGCCCGTGCCTGTTGCTTCCGGAATGCCAGGACTTGGAACTGGTTGGTCGTTAATTGTTTGATTGCTCATAATTTTTGTTTTTTTGGATTGGGTTAAAAATAACATTACAGTATTTTACTAATAATGGAATGCTTTAACGTATGAATTTATCAATTAGTATGCAGCCCGGTATTTGAATGGCTGTTTTTTTAAAATCTCCCTTATCTTTAAAAAAACAATCTCAACTATGTTTAAACGCTTATTTACTTTATTGGTTGGATATTTTTTTTGCTTGCCTTTTAGCTTTGCACAAAAAAAAGGCATGTTGCCTTTAACGGGTTTGCAATATTATGAGGAGGGCATATCAACTCAGGCGATGGCCATTAAAATTGGCGGACAGCAGTTATATGGCAACCGCATACCGCTAAACCAGGAAATGGAGTTCAGCTTTACACAGCCAACAGGAATTGCTGCCGATAATAAGAAAATTTATTTTGTTGGTGCTGAATATAGCCTGGTATCTGCAAAGGGATCTGTGTTGCTTACCAACCCAAACCTGCTGGCATTAAATGAAGCAAAAGGCTTTACAGCAAAAGATATTAAACTGATAATTGTAAAATTAAATATTGCCGAAGGGTTGATACAGCCCAATGCAAAAGCAACCATTAAATTACGTTTATACGATTTAAAAGGCAAAAACCAGTTAAGGTTAGAGTACCCTATTAGCATCTCTTATCCACGGGAAACTATCTGGCTTACAAAATCTACGCAAACGCTTAAATCGCCGCCAGGCAGTATGTTTATGGTTACAGCCATACAACCCAAAAGCCTTAGTTTTTTTGTGGATACGGCTGTTAAAGTAGAACCTAAGATGGCTTACATGAGTCTTGATATTTTGAAAATAGGAGGTACTGATATTGTAAGTATGTTACAGGGCAGCGATCAGTTTTGGGTGTACGATAGCACGTACAAGGAAATAAAAATAAAAGAAATTCTTTTAAAAAAAGTGGGCGGTGCCATGGAAGGTGGTAATGTAAACTGCACCGTTAAAATACCCTTCAGACCAAAAAACGGTAAACCAAAAGGATATATAATACGCTACCGCTGGGAAAGCGCCGATAAAAAACAGGTGATGGATATTGTGGTTACAAACTGATTGATCCGGCTCCATATTATTTTTACGGGAACTGTTAATACGTGCAGCTTTAAAATAATTAGCAGGATATTTGCAGCAGATTATCTGTAATCTCAAATTTTAATTCTTTATAAATAAATACCAATGAAAATGAAAACCGCTCTTTTGTCTTTTGCTTTTATAATTACAAGCCAGTTTGCAATGGCGCAGTTGAAAGCAAAACCTGTTTGCCCCACTTTTGATGTAGATGTTTTGGCAGGCACCGTTAATGGCGTGTATGCCAAATCGGCCATCATAGAAATACAGACTGCACTGCCATGTTTTACAGATATGATTGTAAGGGATTCCGTATCAAAATGTGCCGGCGTTTTCTTTAGTGATCGGGATATTAATTTTTATACCGACAGACGGTATGTTGAAATTGGAGAAAAGTTTAAAGGCAAGATTACACCTTCACTAATGGGTGCAAGCCGCAGCAACCTCTTTGGTTTACTTGGCCATCCAAAATTAAAGGATGCCAATTGGGATGCTTTTCAGATGGGATACGGATGCCTTGTTTTATATTATAATGCAGCCGGTAAAATAAATAAGATACAGATTAGCAATAAAAGTATTGATGCTTTGAAGTTGTGTGAATAATTCCCAAAGCCTTCAGTGTTGCTGGTGTAGCTTTTTTACTACAAAGCTTGTGGTAAATATTCGATTTTCTGTATAATCCACATCATGTTCATAAAATGATTCAAGCAGTATAAGTTAAATTGCCGTACTTACTGATTAAAATCATCGCTTATGAAAAAAATTAAACTATTTACAAAAAGTATTCTTTTTTTAATTGCTTTTTTCTTTTCTTTTAGTTCCCTTGCCCAGGTTATTATTACAACTACCACGGCATACACACAAAATTTTAATACGCTTAAAGCAACCGCCGGTACATCAACCACTTTACCCACAGGTTGGAGTTTGCTGGAAACCGGCACCAATGCCAACACATCATACACAACCGATGCAGGTACATCTACCACCGGCGATACGTATAGCTATGGCACAGGAACCGCCACTGAACGGGCTTTTGGTACTTTAAAATCCGGTTCATTAAATTCAACACTTGGGGTACAGATTAAAAACAGTACAGGCCTTACCATAACATCGTTAACAATTTCGTACATCGGTGAGCAATGGCGCTGCGGCACTGCCGGCAGAGCCGATCAACTGGATTTTCAATACAGCCTTAATGCAACCTCTTTATCTACCGGCACCTGGGTTGATAATAATGCGTTGGATTTTGTTTCGCCGGCTACAACATCAGTTGGCGCTAAAGATGGAAATGCAACCGCTAACCGTACTGTAAAAACTGCTGTAATCAGCGGATTAAATATTGCAAACAATGCCATCTTCTGGTTACGATTAAATGATTTTGATGCAAGCGGTGCAGATGATGGATTGGCAATGGATGATTTTTCAATTCAATTAAACGGGGGTGATGTTACGCCGCCTGCCATTTCAATTTTAAACCCAACCAATGGCGCAACAGGCATTTCACTCAACGGAAATCTTGTTATTACATTCAATGAAAATATTCAGAAAGGCACTGCCGGTAATATTGTAATTAAAAGAACCAGCGATGCTGCCATTATAAATACAACAGCCGTTACAGCCGCTGCTGTAACCGTAAGCGGTGCTGCGGCAACCATTCCTTTTACAGGCCTGGCTTACAGTACAGCTTATTATGTTGAAATGCCTGCCGCAACTTTTAAAGATATTGCAGGCAATAATTTTGCAGGAATAACCGGTACTGCAACCTGGGCGTTTACAACTTTGCCACAACCATCGGCTACGGTTTCAGTTGCTCCGGCTTCATTGGATTTTGGTTTTATTGCAGCAGGTTCAACATCGGCCAATAAAAATTTCAGTTACACAACAACCAATATTACGGCAGCATTAACGCTTACGGCTCCGGCAGCATTCAGTATTTCTAAAGACGGAACTGCCTTTGCAACTTCATTAAATTATACAGCAACAGAAGCACAGGCCGGACAAACAGTTTTTGTACGCTTTGCACCAACAACTGCCAATACCAATTACAATGCACTTATTAATTTTGCAAGTACCGGTTTAAACGATAATAAGGAGCAACTGATTGGTAACTCAAACGTAACAGCCGGCCCGCTAAATTTTTATTTTGGAAATATGCATGCCCACAGCAGTTACTCTGATGGTAATGCAGATAATACCACACTTATACCTGCTGATGATTATGCATTTGCAAAGAACTCGCTCTGTTTCGATTTTCTGGGGCTTAGCGAACACAACCATGTGGCAGCAGGCATGCATTTAGCCGATTGGCAACCCGGCCGTACTCAGGCTTCTACGGCAACTACATCAACCTTTGTAGGCATGTATGGCATGGAGTGGGGCGTAATAAGTGGTGGCGGACATGTAATTGTTTACGGTATGGATTCGCTTGTTGGATGGGATGCTGGTAACTACCAGATTTATGTTCCTAAAAGTGTTTACAAAGGTAGTGGTGGTTTGTTTGATATTATTAACCGCCATGGTAACAATGCTCTGGCATACCTGGCACATCCAAACAGCACCGATTACAATGACCTGCTAAATGGTACTTTTGATATGGCTGCTGATGATGCAGTTGTTGGCAGTGCAGTAGAAAGCGGCCCCGCTTTTTCTACCAATATCACGTATTCTAATCCGGGCACTTCCATGTCTTATTTAAGTTATTATAAAAATATGTTGTCAAAAGGTTATCACCTGGGCCCAACTATTGATCATGATAACCACAACCTTACTTTTGGACGAACAACCAGATCACGCCTTGTTGTAATGGCGCCTTCGCTTACAGAAAATAGTTTATTAGATGGCATGCGCAAAATGCGTTTTTATGCTTCGCAGGATTGCAGTGCAAAAATTACTTTTAAAATTAATGGGGATGAAATGGGAAGCATTGTAACCAAAGCCGGCACACCAACCATTACCTTAGGCAGTGTTACAACCAACACAGTTACCAATGTAAATGTTATGTATGGAGTGCCCGGCAGTGGTACGCCAGCAACCATACTTACCAGCAATGCCAATGGCAGTTTTAGTTTTACTGATAACGGTTTAACCAATTTATCACAGCGGTATTATTACCTGGATATTACTGAAAGTGATGGCAGCAGAATTGTTACATCACCCATCTGGTACACCCGTAATGATGCGGCCAGGTTCAGCAACACAAGTATCACATCTTTCTTTACAATTAATGAAGCCAACAGGGTAGTATTAAAATGGACAACTGCAAACGAAGCAGTAAGCCAGGTTTTTGATATTGAACGGTCAGACAATAACGGAAGAACTTATACAAAGATTGGAACCCTTGCCGGCAAAGGATTTGATGATGCCGTATCCAACTATGGTATTAATGATGAGCAACCATTAACCGGTGTTGCCTATTACCGCCTGGTACAAAAAAATACAAAAGGCGATATCAGTTTTACAGATATAAAAACGGTTGACCGCAGTGCCATACCTGTATCTTACTTTACCATTTATCCAAACCCGGTGCATGGTATTTTAAATGTAAAAATAAATGCAACAGGTGCCGAAAGAACGGCTGTTGAAATTTTTGATATGGCAGGAAGAAAAATGCTTATGCAATCGGTATCACTTATTGCCGGCGAACAAAATGTACCAGTTGATATGAGCAGGTTACAAAACGGCAGTTATATTTTAAAACTGAGTTTGGGAGGAAAGGCTACAACGCAAATGGTGAATAAATATTAAGTTACAGCATTAAAAATCCCCGGCATTTTTAGTCGGGGATTTTTTTTGAGATAAATCTGAAATGCAGTAATGTTAAAAAATGAGTACCATTGATTTTTTTGAGCAGATATTAAATTGCAAAAATCACCTGGGCCGCTTGTAAGTTTTTCCCCGCTTTAAAAGTAATACGCCCTCATTGGTATTAAATTTTGTTTTTACAAAGGAATCTTTATCATAGTTTAATTTTGTTTTTACAGAAAAATGTAAGTGTGCAGCAACTACAAAACCGGTATTGCCACTGTAGCTAATCAACTGGCCTTTTTGTACAAAACCTTTTTTTGTAACCACGCCATTATGTTGTAAATGCCAGTAGCAGCCATAGCTGCCATCAGCATGTTTTATGATGATGTAATTGGCCTTATTTTTTTTTGCCGGCAAAGGGCCTCCTTCATCACTATCTTCTTTAAAATTATACACAACACCTTCTCTTGCTGCAAACACGGCTGTGCCAACGGGCATGTAAAAATCAAGCGCAGCAATGCCTTTATGCGAAAACCATCCGCCATAACCTTGTATTATTTTATGGCTGCCGCCTTTTTCAAAAGGCAGATCATAAACATAGCTGTCGGTTTTTTGGGTAACATCGCTACTCAACAACCAGAAAATGCTGCTGCATAAAATAATCAATAAAATAAAGCTGATTAATTTTTTAAAACGGCTCATAAAAATGTGTAAGCATAAATATAACCCCGGCTAACTAATTTTTTATGCAGATTAAAAACTTTGTAAAATCTTTTACAAATCAACCTGCACGCCTGTGCCAAAATTATAGGTTTACTGGTTAAGCAGGTGGTTTTCGCCAGCATTAAACATAGGCGGGGTGTAATAAGTACTGTAATAATTGTAAATAGAAGCAGCAGTAGCTTTTTCATATTGCCTTCAATTAGTTTTAGAAGTGAAAAGTTGAATTTGCAATGCTGTAATTTAGTAAATATCACATAACAATTAAATCATAGAATTGTATGTAAACGAACTATGAAGCCTGATTTTAAAATAAAAAAGGCAGTAACACATTTCCCGTGTTACTGCCCAATTCAAATAAAATGCTTTTAAAATTATAAACCAGCTATCAGTTCGTTGGCCATTTTTATGTAGTCGTCATTTTTTGCTTTTGTAGCATATTCAATACATTTTGTAGCGGCTGCTTTGGCGGCTGTTTTATCGCCTAGTTTGGCATGAATACGAGCCTTCAGTAAATGCATCCAGAAAGCTTCCTTATCATTTTCAAGCGCTTTATTAACCCAGTTTAAAGCCTGGTTTAAATCTTTTCCATTATCAAAGTAATAAGATGCTGCATTAAAATAAGGCTTGTTATCCTTGTTCATCATATTATCTATCTGCTTCATCACTTTGGCATCGGTGCCGGCAGTAACAGCAAACTGCACATAGGTGTTCTCCCACATCATTTCTACACTGCAACTGCTGCCGGTAAGGTTGGCAAAGTTGATGGTAAAATTCTCTACGGTGAAAGGTGTTTTTACCACATCGGCCTGTACACGTACCACATCATTATCTGGTTTATAGGCACTGGGTTGGTTAATGTTTACATCTTTTGAGATGATGATTGTCCACTTGCCAGCATCAGGTATGGTTAGCAAACCGTATTTGCCCGCTTTTACATCAGTACCACCAATGGTTACATCTTCGCTAAAAGTAAGGGTGGTGGCTGCATTGGCACCGGTGCGCCATACTTTGCCAAAGGGTACCAGATCGCCCATTATTTTACGGCCTTTTTTTGCAGGGCGACTATAATTTAATTCAATTGAACCCAAAGCAAAGTTTTGCTTTATTGTTTGCGTAGGCGATGGTTGCGGTGTAGTTAAAGTTTGTGCATTGGCCAATGACAATAATAAAATGGCATTAAGCAGCAGTACTATTTTTTTCATGATGTTTTTTTTAGGCAAATGTAAGGGAGTTAAGCGATTACCCAAATAACGTTTTTTAAGGTAAAAAAAACGGATTTGCTCACTTCCCCTAAAATTTTAATACCCAACCAGATATTTGGTACAATTATGGTTTAAGTATCAACAGCCCTTAAAACATTGTGGCTATTATTTATTTAAAATTAAAAATTATGAAAAATATTAAATTTATTGTACCGTTAATAATGGTGGGTTTTATAAGTGTATTTACGTCATCATGTAGCAAGTCGGATGATGTTGTGGCTGTTACAACGGATACTGTGGCCCAAAAAATCAATATCCGTTCGGCCCAGTTTGATCCATCTCCAGTTACCATATTGTCGGGTATCAAAATAACCTGGATGAATGCAGACTCCGTTGCTCACAGTGTGGTTTCCGACGATGGCATTAGTTTTAACAGTGGTAATATAAATGCCGGCGGTTCTTATTCATTTACATCATCCGCTACCGGAACTTATAACTACCATTGTGGAATTCATTCTGCCGTAAAAGGAATTATTTATGTGGTTAACAGGTAATTGCTGTAAAAAATAGTGTAAAAAAAGCTGGTCTTGCGATCAGCTTTTTTTATATTAATTACATTACTACTTATTTTTTTCTGCCGCCACACGCCAGATGGTATTGCTGGCATCGTCTGTAACCAATAAAGATCCATCGGGCAGTACAACAACGCCAACTGGCCTTCCGTAAACTTTATTAGCGGCAAGGTCTGCCACAAAGCCGGTTAAAAATTGTTGAGGACGACCGCTTGGTTTGCCATTTTTAAAAGGTACATAAACCACCTGATAACCTGATAATACAGAGCGGTTCCACGATCCGTGCTGCGCAATAAAGGCACCGCCCTGGTATTGCAGCGGAAATGTTTTTTTTGTGTAGAACGCCAATCCAAGCGATGCAGTGTGTGAGCCCAGATCAACATCAGGCACAATGGATTTTTTTACAAGCTCTGGTTTTTGATCAGGTACACGGCTATCAATATGTTTACCATAATAAGAGTAAGGCCAGCCATAAAACGCACCCTTTTTTACACTGGTAAGATAATCAGGAACCAGATCATCGCCCAGCTCATCACGCTCATTTACGGCTGTGTATAATGTTGATGTACCGGGCACCCAGCCCATGCCTACAGGGTTACGCAGGCCACTGGCATAAATGCGCAGGCCGCTTCCATCAGGATTCATTTCCAAAATATTGGCACGCAATCTTTCCTTTTCAATACCACCTTCTGCAATATTGGATGCTGAACCTACAGCAATATAAATTTTTGTATTGTTTGCATTGCTGATGATATTACGTGTCCAGTGCCGGTTGTTTTTAAAACCTTTACCAGCGGGCAGATCAACTAATTTTTCTCCGGTGCCTGTAATTTTTGTCTGGCCTTTTTTGTAGGCAAAACGCAATACGGCATCTGTGTTGGCAACATATAACCAGTTGCCAATTAACAGCATACCAAAGGGTTGGTTCAATCCATTTTCTGCGGTAAGCAATGTATCTTTTTGATCGGGTATGCCATCATTGTTATTATCCCGCAATAAAGTTATTCTATCGGCACTGTGTGCAAGATCATCTGCTTTGTTTACACCTTTAATAATGGCACCTGCTTTTTCAACAAGTGTAAAGTTAGAGTTGCTTTCTGCCACCAGCACATCGCCATTGGGTGCAACATACATCCAGCGTGGGTTTTTAAAACCTACGGCATATTGCGACACAATAAAACCTTTTGGTGCAACCGGCATTTTTCCATCCTCCCATCCAATTACTTTACTGAAATTAGATACCGATTTGGTGGCGTTGGGTGCAGGCAAGGTATCTTTTTGAGAATAACCGGGAATTGAAATGCTGATTATTGCCATGAAGGCAAACAAGTTTTTAAAGTGCATATTAGATTGATTAGGGTTTAAAAAATGTTTCAAAACAGATATATCAATTTTGAATCCACTTTTAAAACAAGCCTGATGCAGGATTATTACAAAATAGTTGTGGCAGAAATTCCTCAGTTGTTGATTGTATTTACCAGACGTTTAAACAGAAAATATTTTGTGCTGTTGCTGCATTACAGCCGCATGATTTTATTTTCTACTAATGCAAATACAACATCAGCTTTTACCGGTTTAATTATATGCATACCTGTAAACCTGCCAAATGCAGGCAGCACCCCATAGGTTTTGGTAAAATAAAAGCAGGGGAATTTTAAAGATTGCTTTGCTGTACCAAACAGCGCCACTGCAGGGTGTATATGGCCGCTGAAAATGTAGCAATCATCTACGCTGTTACATTCGGCTTTATCGTGTGTAAAGATAAAAGGCCCGCTTTGCCATTGATTTTTTATACAAGTGATGTTAGCTTTGGAGTACCAGTCTTCACCTAAAATATCATGATTACCGATGATGAGTTTTATGTTGAGATCTGCAAAATCGTTTCTCCATTTTAAAAACAATTCCATTTCTTTATTGGCATGGCTGTGAAAAAGATCGCCTACAATAATGAGTTGCTCCGCTTTAAAATACTGAACCTGTGCGGTAAGCCGCTGCATATCTTCTTTAAAAATTGTTTGCGGCACGGCAATGCCATTTTTGCGAAAGTGCCCCGTTTTACCAAAATGAAGATCGGAGAGTATGAGTGCTTTTTCTTCTTCCCAAAAAATACACCTGCCGGCGGAAAGCAGAAAACTGTTATTTAAGATCGTGTGTTTTATAAAATCCATCATGGGGGGCAAAGGTAATGCAGTAGCAAGGAACAAGGAACAAGGGACAAGAAACAAGAAACAAGGAACAAGAAACAATGTATCACGTATCCTTCCCCAACTGCTCCTGCATCTTCCTTATCCTGTCTTCTAATTTTTCGGAGCTAAGTGTTTCCCGCAGGCTATCAACTTTTAAAGGAAAACAAAAAGGAGTGAGGCGTTGCGGAAAAGTAATGATGATTTCGCCGGCCTGTATCCGTTCCAGCATATTCCGTAATCTTTCTTCTTCCATCTGTTGCTCCATCACTTCGCCATAAGCTTGTCTTACTAATAAATTACCGGGGTCGTATTCTGTAAAAACATTAAAAAGGAGAGAGGCAGAGTTTTGCAAATGCCGGGCTTTTACTTTTTCGCCGGGAAAGCCCTGAAAAATAAGTCCGCCGATAACACTGATATCCCTGAACTTTCGCCGTGCCATTTCTGTTGAGTTTACGCTGCGCTGAATATCTGCAAATAAATTTTCGGTAGTAAATAGTTCATACACATTGCTGTCATCAACCGGTATGGGCTGGTCACTCAGCAATTCAAATCCATAATCGTTCATGGCAAACGAAAAAGTGATGGGCGTTATTTTACTGATGCGCCAGGCAAGTATGGCTGCCATAGACTCGTGTACCAGCCTGCCTTCAAAAGGATATACAAAAAGATGAAAGCCGTCTTTAGTTTCAATATGCTCAATCAATAACTGGTTTTGTTTGGGCAGATGCGATAATTCTTTTTGCAGATCAAGCAGGGGAGCAAGCACCATTATTTCTTCGGCTTTGTTATTATTATTTTCATCCGATGCTTCATCTAATTTTTGTCGCAACATCATGCCCAGGTTTGCAGATAGCGGCATACGGCCGCCCTGCCAGCTTGGTATAATTGATTTTTTAGAATTTGATTTACGCACCATCGCCGTCATATCTTTTATGGCAACATACTCCAGATTGCGGCCCGATAATGTGAACACATCTCCCGGTGATAAACGGGCAATAAACCACTCTTCAATTACACCAATATATCCGCCGCTTAAAAATTTTACCTTCATCATGGCATCGCTAACAATGGTGCCAATGTGCATACGATGGCGCATGGCAATGCGGCGGTTATTTATTTTATACAGGCCATCAATCACTTCTACTTTTTTATAATCATCATAAGCCTGTAATGCATTGCCGCCTTCGGTAATAAAGTGTAAAATCTTTTTCCATTCATCAACCGTAATTTCTTTGTAGCAATAAGTTGTTTTTACTTCTTCAAAAATTACATCAGGTAAAAAACCATCGCTGATGGCAAGCGTAGATAAATATTGTATCAACACATCAAAGCAAAGCAGGCGTGGCACTTTGCTTTCAATCATATTTTCCTGTATGGCCTGTTTTAAGGCAGCAGCTTCCAGGAGTTCAAGCGAATGTGTTGGCAAAAAATAAATTTCACTTACCGAGCCAGGCTGGTGGCCACTGCGCCCTGCTCTTTGTAAAAAACGGGCAACGCCTTTTGGGCTGCCAACCTGTATAACGGTTTCCACTGGCCTAAAATCTACACCCAAATCAAGACTGGCTGTACAAATCACCGCTTTTAATTTCCCATCATGCAAGGCATCTTCTACCCAAAGCCGCAGCGCCTGCTCAATACTGCCGTGGTGCAGCGCAATTACGCCGGAGAGTTCGGGCTCCACTTCCAGCAAAGACTGATACCATCTTTCACTCATGCCACGGGTGTTTATGAAGATAAGTGTGGTGCGGCTGCCGGCAATAATGGGTAATACTTTTTTAATCAGTTTTAAACCAAGGTGACCAGCCCATGGATATTTTTCTATCTCATCAGGATAAATAGAATGCACAGTTATTTTCTTGTGCAGTTTTGCTTTTATAATTACGCCTTCTTCGCCAAGCGGCGATAACAACACTTCTTTTGCCTGCGGCAGATTACCAATGGTTGCTGAGATGCCCCAGACCAAAACTTTTTGTTTTTTATTTTTTTTGGGAAGATGAGCAATTCTTGAAATAGCCAACTCTACCTGTACACCACGCTTGCTGCCCAGCAACTCGTGCCATTCATCTACCGCAATAATTTTTAAGGTTTCAAAAACTGCGGGATAATCTTTTTGTGCAAGCAACAGGTGTAAACTTTCCGGAGTAATAATGAGCACTTCCGGCATTTTACGTTTTTGTTTTTGCCGGTCGCTGATGCTGGTATCACCATTGCGAACACCCACATGCCAATGCAAACCTAGTTCAAAAATAACTTCTTCCATTGCACGGCCAATATCTTTTGCCAGGGCTTTTAAAGGCGTTATCCAAATTAACTGAAGTCCGTTATTTTTTTTAGTAAGATAAGTAGTTGGGTTGTCATTTATAAAATCAATAACGGCACCCAAAAAAACAGAATAGGTTTTACCAAAGCCGGTAGGCGCATTTACCAGTCCGCTTTTTTTACGCAGTATCTCCTGCCAGGTTTGCTGCTGAAATAAAAATGGCTGATTACCTTTTTGTTGTAACCAGTTGCTGATTATTTTATATCCTGTTGTTGATTGAAGTTTCAAGTAAAATAAATGAGTGGCGTAAGTTAATCTGATATTTTTTAAAAGTCTGGTTGGAAATTTTTTACAAAAATTGAATTTAGCCACAAAGGCTCGAAGGCACAAAGGAAAATGCATAGCATTTTTTAAATTCGTGCCTTCGCGCCATTGTGGCTAACCTCTTTTCGCAGCGAAGCTGAGAAAAAAAATATCCTTATAATTTTTTAAAAAGAGCTTATTACTTTTTTGTTATTGCTTAATAAGTATAAATTTTAAATGGAGCCATTATACATCTTTAAAATTTCCTTCAAATCATCCAACGTATTTATCTCCTCCGCTTTTTTATCTTTACGCCACCGGCTCATACGAGGAAAACGCAATGCCACACCGCTTTTGTGCCGGTTGCTGGCAGCAATGCCTTCAAAAGCAATTTCAAATACAAGCTCTGGATTTACGGTACGCACCGGGCCAAATTTTTCAATGCTGTTTCTTTTTACAAAGGCATCTACCTGTGCAAATTCCTTATCGGTAAGGCCGCTGTATGCTTTTGCAAATGGCACCAGCTTATCTCCATCCTTTACTGCAAAAGTATAATCGGTATATAAGTTACTGCGGCGGCCATGGCCTTTTTGTGCGTATATCATCACCGCATCAATGGTGAGTGCATCAATTTTCCATTTCCACCAATCTCCTTTTTTGCGGCCGCTTAAATAGGGTGAGTTGTTACGCTTCAACATCAATCCTTCAATACCTTTTTCTCGGCTGGTTGCTCTTTGTGTGTGCAGTTGCTGCCAGTCATCAACCTGCAGTGTTGGCGATATTAATAACAGCGGATTATTTATGTCTGCAATCATTTGCTCTAATAACTTTCTCCTGTTTATAAAAGATTCATCCCGTAAATCTTTGCCATCTAACTCCAAAATATCATAAGCTATAAATGCAACCGGTGCTTCGGTTAATTGTTTTTTGCTGATGTTTTTACGGCCAATGCGTGTTTGTAACACAGCAAAGGGAAGCGGCTTAATTATTACATCACTGGCAGATAGGTCTAAACAAATTATTTCTCCATCAAGCACCAATCCATCTGGCAATGCAGGTGCAAAAGCATTGTACTCCGGAAATTTTTCTGTAACCAGCTCTTCCCCACGGCTCCACACAAATAATTCGTTGTTGCGTTTAATAATTTGTCCACGTATGCCATCCCATTTCCATTCTGCCGTCCATTCATCTACATTACCCAAATCATCAGGATTGCCTTCAACGGCGTACGATAAATAAAAAGGGTAGGGCTTTGAATGATCAATACTGCTGCCGGTTTCGCTCAACAGGTCATCCGCCTTAGTTGTTGCCGGATCCCAATTGCCGCTGATGCGATGAGCAATTACCGATGGCGAAACCGCTTTTGTTTTTGCCAATGCTTTTACCATAATGGTTTGCGAAACACCAATGCGAAAACCACCGGTAATCAGTTTATTAAAAACAAATTTTTCATTCTGATCCATCTGCTGCCAGTTATCCAAAATAAATGCTTTCTTAATTTCATCAGGCTCTTTAATTATGCTGATAAAATGCTCCAGGTAAAATGAGAGCGTTTTTTCTTCAGCATTTATATCCTGCCTGCTCACAGAGTCCTGGGAGCCGGCAAGCAAAGTTTCCTGTTCGGGCAATAGCAACGCAATCGTCTCTCCCAAATCGCCAACAGTATGGTAACACTCTTCAAAAAGCCAAAAAGGAATATCACAAATTTCAATGCAAAGATTTTTTAAAAAGGTAGAGTTAACAATGCGCTTTGGTCTTCGTCCGCTAAAGATGGCTATCACCCAAACCATATCTTTTGCCGGTGCGGTTGCAAAATAATCCTGCAGGGCCTGTAACTTTTCATTTGTTTTGGTGCTGGTGCCAATACTGTACACCAATGCTGCAAACTTCTTCATGGTGTATCTTGTTTTTCAGTTTCAGTAATTGGTTCTTCTTCATCATTACCATACTCAGTTTTTACTTCGGCAGCTTCAAAGCCCTGCTCATTTAAGTACCGGCTAAAGGTTGATTGAAAGCCATGCGTTGCATATACCTTGCTTGCACCAGTTGCTTTAACGGCCTGTAACAATCCATCCCAATCTGCATGATCGCTTAATGCAAAACCTGCATCTGCATTGCGCCTGCGGGTGTTGCCTCGTACCTGCATCCAGCCGCTGCACACACCCACATTATAAGGAGAGAATTTTTTTATCCACGGACTACCATCTGCACCCGAAGGTGCAATAACAATATTGCCTTGTGTTTCTGCTTTGGTTGTTGTGGCTTGTACTCTTTGTGCAGCAGGTAAATCAATACCAGCATTCAGCAATGCTTCATGCACATTAAAAACAGCGCCATGTAAAAAAATCGGTAAGCCGGTTTCGGCCAAAGGTTTAAGTATGCGTTGTGCTTTGCCCAGGCTGTAAGCGATGAGTACACTTGTTTTACCGGCTGCACTATTTTGCAGCACCCAGTTTTTAATATCAGCAAAAATTTCGGGTTGCGGTTTCCATTTATAAATAGGTAAACCAAACGTTGATTCTGTAATAAATGTATGGCAACGCACCGGTTCAAAAGCTCCGCTAATGCCATCGTTCTCTGTTTTGTAATCGCCGCTTACTACCCAAACCTCGCCGCCATATTCAACCCGTATTTGCGATGAGCCAATAATATGCCCAGCGGGGTGCAGGGAAATTTTTACCCCATTCATCAGCACCGGTTCATTCCATTCCACAGTCTGGTAAAAATTATCGCCCAGTCTTAATTGTAAAATGGGTTTGGTTAAATGGTGGCACAAATAGTATTTGCTGCCCCATCGTGCATGATCGCTGTGGGCATGTGTAATAACAGCACGGTCTACAGGTTTCCAGGGATCAATATAAAATTGGCCCTGCGAACAATACAATCCTTTATCGGTAAATTCTATCAGCGGCATGCATGTAATTTAATGGAACTTGGTAACTCACAAACCATGCCATGTGGTTAGGATAATAATTACCCATTCATGCCATGTTTTTAATTATTATTGTACTACAATCCAATTTAAAAAATGTTGTAATCCTTTAACTCACTAAAATTGAAATTCTGGACATTTGTGTCTATGTTTTTGCTGCTGTTTGAAAGGGGATTTTACAAAGTTTATTTTTTTAAATTATTGACAGTTTGCTTTCTGACAAATAAATATTTAGTTACCCGGAAATCAGAACATAATCTGTTTTATTAAACCATAGGCCCAAACTCTAAAAATTATGAAAGGACTATTTCAATCGGGATTTTTTATTTTGCTGTTTTGCAGTTTAACAGCTTGCAACGCACAAACAAAAACCAATTCAGCAATACAAAAAAATACCAGTTCAAAAAAAACTGTGGGCGGAGGTTGTGATGGTTGCGAAATTATGTTTGTTGGTATGCCAGCAGATGTTTCATCGGTTGATACCAGTGTTGGTTGGACTGAAAATGCACAGAAACTTTTAATCACTGGCAAGGTTTATAAAATTGATGGTAAAACAGCAGCACCAGGTGTTATCATTTATTATTGGCACACAGATAGCAACGGTTACTATTCACCCATAAAAGGGATGGATGAAAAAGCAAAGCGGCACGGACGCATCCGGGGTTGGGTAAAAACAGATAAAAATGGCAACTATTCAATTTACACAAGTAAACCTGCACCATATCCCGATGACAATATTCCGGCACACATTCATACATCAATCAAAGAACCAAACATTGCCAACGAATATTATATTGATGAATTTACTTTTGACGATGATAAACTTTTAACAGGCGAAAAAAGAAAAGCGCTTGAAAATCGTGGTGGTAGCGGAATTTTAAGGGTTTTAATTTCAGGCAACATACAAATTGCAGAACATAATATTATTTTGGGGCTTAACATCCCCAATTATCCGGAAAGAAATAAAACAGAAATACAATCAGGACTTGAAATTGGCGAAGACAATCCATCTTTTATTCCTTACCATGCCTATGGTCCGGATAAAGGGACAAGAACCTGTCCGGTTTGTAAGTATGGACGATTTCATGGCATAATTTATTTTGTTGGAAATAATCCCGATTGGGCAGACATTAAAAAGTGGCTCATATTTTTAGAGCAGGAAAGTATATCACGAAGTAAATACCTGAAAGCATATTTTGTTTATGGAAACAAGCAGGGATACAACAAAGCTGCAAGACAAACTGCGTTAGAAAAAATTGGCACTGAACTCAATCTGAAAAATGTGGCCTTAACTTTTGTGCCTGGGATGACGGACACCGAAACTGAAGTAAACCTGAACAAAATAAACCCAGGCGTAGAAAATACATTTGTAATTTATAAACACAGGTCTATTATTGACAAGTTTATAAATTTTAAAGCCACGGCAGATAATTTCAAAATAATTTCATCAACACTTGAAAAAACTAAAGGTGACTACTTTAATTTATCTGAACCAAAACACGATTAAAGCTTTTAAAGCCTTTATATGATATTTTGTATGTGTCATTTAAATAACACGATAGATTTTTTTATCTTGAATTGAGGTTATATAAATTTTTAGGTGTACAGCAGCATTTTGATTTTTGAGACAACAAGGAAAGCAGAGTCTATTTAAAGTGATCTGTGTAAATCACCGGCTTTACGCACATCAAGGCTTATAATTATTGAACGTTTATCTTTCCTGTTTGCTCTCCGTTCAAAATCCACCATTTTAAACTACTTT
The DNA here is from genome assembly GCA_043756605.1 of Chitinophagaceae bacterium. Lineage (GTDB taxonomy): Bacteria > Bacteroidota > Bacteroidia > Chitinophagales > Chitinophagaceae > Ferruginibacter. The sequence continues at coordinate 38,242 of JAYURR010000011.1, read as the reverse complement.
TGCCCCCTTAAAAAGAGTTATAGAACGTACATGAAGAACATTAGAAATTTTTGCATCATTGCACATATAGACCACGGTAAAAGTACCCTTGCCGATCGTTTGCTTGAATTTACCAAAACAATTGGTGAGCGGGATATGCAGGCACAGGTACTCGATGATATGGACCTGGAAAGGGAGAAAGGCATTACCATTAAAAGCCACGCCATACAAATAAACTACAACTGGAAAGGCACTGAATATGTATTGAACCTGATTGATACACCCGGCCATGTGGACTTTAGTTACGAAGTGAGCCGTGCCCTTGCAGCCTGCGAAGGAGCTTTACTTTTGGTAGATGCAAGCCAAGGCATACAAGCACAGACAATTAGTAACTTATACCTCGCTATTGAAAATAATTTAGAGATAATTCCGGTTATCAATAAAATTGATATGGACGGTGCCATGATTGAGGAAGTAACCGACCAGATAGTGGAATTAATTGGCTGCAAGCCCGAAACCATTTTGCATGCAAGTGGTAAAAGCGGTATTGGCATTGAAGAGATTTTAACTGCAATCATTGATCGTATTCCAGCCCCTAAAGGTGATCCCGCTGCGCCGTTGCAGGCTTTGATTTTTGACAGTGTCTATAACAGTTTCCGCGGCATCATTGTATATTTTCGGGTGTTTAACGGTACGCTTAAAAAGAATGATAAAATTAAATTCAGCAATACAGGGCTGGAATATGGTGCCGATGAAGTAGGCATTTTAAAATTTGGTATGAGCCAGCGGCACGAAGTAGCAGCCGGCGATGTGGGCTATATTATTACCGGTATTAAAAATGCCAAAGAAGTAAAAGTGGGCGATACCATCACCACCACCGTAAACGGATCTGATGTGGCCATACAGGGTTTTGAAGATGTGAAGCCGATGGTATTTGCAGGTATTTTTCCGGTAGAGACTGATGCGTTTGAAGAACTGCGTGACTGCATGGATAAACTGCAGTTAAATGATGCTTCACTTACGTTTGAGCTGGAAACCAGTCAGGCATTGGGCTTTGGCTTTCGCTGCGGCTTTTTAGGTATGCTGCACATGGAAATTATTCAGGAACGGCTTGAAAGAGAATACAACCAAACAGTAATTACCACCGTACCCAACGTAAGCTTTATTGCTACCACGGTGCGTAAAGAAGTAATTAAAATAAACAACCCTACCGAAATGCCCGATCCCACAAGGATTGATCATATTGACGAGCCGTTTATTAAGGCGCAGATAATTACAAAGCCGGAATACATTGGCAATATTATGACGCTTTGCATTACCAAACGTGGCATACTCACACACCAGCATTACTTAACGCCAACCCGTGTGGAGCTTAGTTTTGAAATGCCTTTAACCGAAATTGTTTTTGATTTTTATGATAAATTAAAAAGCATGACCCGTGGTTATGCATCGTTCGATTATCACCCGCTTGAATACCGACCCAGTGATATTGTGAAGATGGATATTTTATTGAATAATGAAAAAGTGGATGCCTTGAGTGCATTAATACACCGTGGCCGTGCTCATGAATTTGGCCGCAAGCTTTGCGAAAAACTAAAAGAGTTATTGCCTAAACAGCAATTTCAGATTGCGATACAGGCCGCTATTGGTGCCAAGGTAGTAGCACGTGAAAACATAAGCGCCATGCGTAAAGATGTTACCGCCAAATGTTACGGTGGTGATATTAGCCGTAAGCGTAAATTATTGGAAAAACAAAAAGAAGGTAAGAAGCGGATGAAGCAGATAGGTAATGTGGAAGTGCCGCAGGAAGCGTTTTTGGCTGTGTTAAAGTTGAACGATTAAAGCCCCTCCTTGAACTCCGTTCGTTCCTTTTTAAGGAACCCCGGCGGGGAGGGAAATGAAGAAGAAATTTGCGGAGATTGATGCGAAAAAATCAGGAATAAAAATTTGAAACAATAATAAAAATCGATAGTTCCTCCCCTCCGGGGAGGTTAGGAGGGGCTAAAAATCAATTTACCATGAGCAATTTTTCTTTAGATGCCGACATAAACATAGAAGTAAAAGCCAGCTTCATCAGCAAGGGCAGTGATGCGCCTTTAACCGGCGAAGGATACGAATTCAGGTTGTACGAAAAGGATTTGATGGAGGATGATTACCTGGGCAAAAGTGCATTGGATGCAAACGGCACAGCTACTGTTACTTTTAAGCACGGCGATTATATGGATTTTTTAAATCCGGAAGTAAATCCAGATTTGTACTTTGCTTTATATAATGGCGAAGCTTTGATCTTTCAAAGCCCGGTAATGCGTGATCTTGATCTGGACGGCCTGGAGAAATTTAAAATGGGTGCCGGTGAGGTTGTTGATTTGGGAACGTTTATAGTCGGGGCTTAATGATAATTTTTAATGCTGTTACAAATGATAGAATCCGCCTTGGGCGGATTTTTTGTTTTAGAAGAGTCTGATTTTGATTTTTTTATCGGGATTTCTTCATAAATGCTGTCGCCCATAAATATCACTTCTTCTTTTTGTTTGGTAACAGGAACAGTATCGGTTTGTTTTGGTGAGGCTGAATCAACTTCTATTATATTAATATCTCCTTTCACTAAATTAATTGTATCAAACATAATGGGTGGCACAAAAGTGTTTCCAACAATAACAGTAGGTTGGCACACAATGGGCATGGAAACAGAATCATATCTTACGTGCAGCATACCAACATAACCTGTTTCATCGCTTGGGATATTCTTTTCAATTTTAACATCAGGTATTTTCAATTCTCCCTGAATTTTTGTTTCGCAGGAAAATAAAGTTGTACTAAAAACTATCAGGCATGCAGCAAGAAATTTCTTCCACAATGGCATTGGCATACTGTAAATATTTTGCGGCAGTTCTATAACAATCCTGTGTAGTTGCGTTTGCTTAAAGCGGCCACAAACTTTTTCATCTTCTTTCTTATTGATAAAAAAATGTTTCACTTCTTCATCGCTCATGGCTGTAAAGTCAACTACTGATTTGGAGCAGGCACTGCAGTGGCGGCCAGTTTCATCGGGTGTCATTTTATTCCAGTCTTCGTGGCAAGGAGTTGGGATGGAAATTTTAAGCATACCGTAGTTTTATAGGTTAGATGCAACAGGTATAATTAATCCATAGATTGGTTATCGGTTTCTTTTTTGATTAATAAGATGGAGGGTAAAATAAATTCGGTTGGCATAAATGGAGTAGGGCGGGGATTTTCTTTTTTAGGCAGTGCTTTGTTATTTAAATTTATTTGAAAATTTGCTGTATAATTTGATTTAGACGCCGTGTCTAAAAATGATTCGTTAATTGGAAGATTCTGTCTCGTAACCGTATATCCATATGTTGTACCCTCATGAATAGAAGGTATAAGAACATCAAGATACATTTTATGTTTTCTTCTTTTCTTCTTTTTCAATATTCTAAGCTTTTTAGCTGTATCAACTCTAATTGGCTCTCCCTGGTAAAATGTATTTGTTGTTGGAATTTTACCTGCAATAGTCGTTTCAAAAGGAAATATGCTGATACCGAATATAAGCAGGCATGCTACCAAAAACCGCATCCATAAAGGCATTTTAATGCTGAATATATTTTGCGGCAGATCAATTACAATACGGTGTATCTGTGTATTTTTAAAACGGGCACAAACAGGCTGATTAGAATTATTAATGAAAAACTGCTGTATTTCTTCATCAGTCTTTGTAGTAAAATCAATCACCGATTTTTGGCAACTGTTGCAGTAACGGCCTGTTGCATCGGGTAACATGTTATCCCAATTTTGCCGGCAGGGTTGTGGTATGGTTATTTTATATTGCAAGTATAGTTTTCAAATCTTCTCCGCATTTCACTTCCCCAGCAAGTTTGTCAGGGTTAGCCTGTTGAACCCGCCTTATATAATTTACCCGCCTTCCACAAGCTGCTAATGACAAGTATTCTAAAGAATTGAAATTCAGTTTTTTGCAAAACTGAATTTAGCCACAAATACTCGAAGGCACAAAGGAAAATGCGTAGCATTTTTCTACTTCGTGCCTCTGTGCCTTTGTGGCTAACTTTTTTCGCAGCGAAGCTGAGAAAATCCTTTTCTTACTGTCATTTGCAAAGAGCTTAATTTTTTTCTTTTATGAGCGCCTCAGGCTGACAATTTTTAATTCTCTCCCTTGCCCTTTGGCTTTGCAGGCACGGGTTTCACTTCTTCTTCATCAGCACCTTTCAGTTTTTTTTCATCAATATTGCCTGCGGGGTCACGTATGGGGTTGGGCACAGGGGCCTGCCCATCAGGTGTAACCATGTTAAAAACTTTTTCTACATGCATCCATTTATTTCCTTTCCATACAAAACCTTCATAATCTCCATCGCCAATTAAGGTCCATTTTTTATTGGGTTCTTTCGACTCAGATACCAGGTGCTCAACAATGATCATGTCCAGGTCTTTATCATAATTCAGTCTGGGCCCTGCCTCTTTTTTATACTCCATAATATAGCGGCTTTGCCATTTGGAAAATCCATCAGCTTTTTCGCCACTAAAATAACTGCCGCCAAAAACAGGCTCATTATTCTGGAAAGTAAGCACTTCAATTATTTTGCGGCTGCTGCGTATGTTGTTTTCATCAAAGCCAAGCAGTGTGTAATAATTGCGGTTATCGCTTTTCTTTACAATCATCTTATAATAAATAGCACCCATCCAGCCGTAGTTGTTGCCAATGGTATCGGCCACATTTGTTGTAACATCCGATTTATCAATCAGCGGAAATAATTTTAAACTACCATCTGCAGTTTTCATTTGTATGGCGCCATGCTGGCGAATAACGTTTTCGTTAATTACAAGCTGCCAGGTAAAAATACGGAACACACTATCCGGCGCATATAAAACGGAAACGGTTTGCAAAGAATCGAAAGGGTAGTGGAAAGAGTTTTTGGTTTTTAAAGATCGTACCAGAATACGGGTAAACACACTGTCGGCATTAAACCGGTCTTCTGCATTGATGCCTTGTATAATTTTTACGGAGTAATCTTTCAGCGAATCTTCTTTTTGCCTCAGCACTTTAAGTTCTGCTTTGCCAATTTGTGCAAACGAAAAACTGCTTATAAAAATAAAAAAAAGAAATATGACTGGTTTCTTCATGCAATAAAAATAGTTAATCTTAAAACATGATGAATAATAAGCTATTGCAATAAGTAAAATTTAACTAAAGATTTAACGCAGATTATATGATTATAATGATTAACGCTGATTTTTATGGGCATTTGCAAAATCAATCAGGGAATTATATACTGCATCAATGCGTTCATCATTCAAATCCACTTCGGGCCGGGTAGTGGGCAAAAAGATGGTTTGTACGCCGAGGTTGCGGCCAAATTTCATATCGCTGATGGTATTGCCAACCATAATTGCTTTGCTTAGATTAATATCCGGAAAATTATCTGCTGCCTGCAAACCCATGCCGGGGTTGGGTTTTCGGTTAGGGCTATCATCTTCCAGATCGGCACAAAAATAAACGGCATCAATGCGGCCGCCTGCGGCTTCTATTTCGGCAACCATATTTTTATGTATCAGTTGCAGATCCTCCAATTTTGTAACACCCTTACCAACACCTTTTTGGTTGGTTACCACAACAATGCGGTTGAATATTTTTGCAAAAATGGCAATGGCTTCTTTAACGCCATCATAAAAAACAAATTCATCCCAGGTGTGAATATAATCCAGATGTTTTTCGTGGTTAATTACGCCATCACGATCGAGGAAGAGGGTAAAGGTTTTATCTATTTTGTTTAGGTTGATCATATTTTATTACTGAATTTAAAACAGGAATTACACGAATTCATTTTAAAATTTTCAAAGCCTTAAGTAAATGGGTTAATAAGAGATGAGAGGCCCTCATAAAATATTTCCTTGATAAAATTACTTACATGGTTAGCTCCATCTTCGTTTTGATACTTACTTTTATCAAAAATAAAATTGAAGTCTCTTATAAAACGGTCGTAATCTTCTGGTATGCCAATATCAATAAAATAATATTCACATTCAAGGCCATAGAATTTTTTGTTGCCAATATTTTTTTCCAGAAAATCTTTTTCAAATGAAAAAATCTCTGGTAAATTTTCATTTATAAAACCATGTACGTTTAATGCATAAACTCCTCCATTGATAAAAGCCTTTTCGCAATATTTTTTTTCGTGAAAGGCTTTTATGGCAAAGTCTTTATAAATTTCAACAGCGCCATATCTGCTGAAATTTCGCATCTCTTTTAGCGCAACGGTAAAATCTGCCTTTTTGCTTTTATGAAATTCGACAAACGATTTAAGGTCAATATTAAACAGCGTATCCCCGTTAAGCACAAGTACATCATCGCTTTTAGCTTTACTACAGGCCAGTTTGATGGCTCCCCCGGTTCCCAGCGGTGTATCTTCAATTACGTATTCAATATCTAAATCTGCAAAGGTTTTGTTGATGTAATCAATAACAATTTCACTTTTATAACCCAGCGAAAATATAAATCTTTCTACTCCTTCTTTTTTAAGATAGGTGATAATAAAATAGATAAAGGGAATGCCATTAACAGGTGCCATGCATTTAGGTACATCGCTTACTACACTTCTTAATCTTGTGCCAAGGCCGCCGGCTAATATGATTGCTTCCTTAATCATCCGAAGTATTCAGCCTCTACGAGTTGACAAATTATATGCCCCAGCATGATATGGCTTTCCTGTATACGTGGCGTATCGGTTGATGGTACATTGATGAGATAATCTGAAAGTGCTTTCAACGTTCCGCCGGTTAGGCCGGTAAAGGCAATGGTGATCATGCCTTTTTCTTTAGCCACTTCAAAAGCATTGTAAATATTGGCACTGTTGCCCGATGTGCTTAAGCCAACGAGTACATCCCCTTTTTTGCCGATGCCTTTTATAAGGCGGGAGTAAATTACATCGTAACTGTAGTCGTTTGCCACTGCCGTCATGTACGATGTGTTGCAATGCAATGCCTCTGCAGGCAAAGCATCTCTATCGGTGTAAAACCGGCCACTGAATTCTGCAGCTAAATGCTGAGCATCGGCTGCACTGCCGCCATTGCCGCAAAATAAAACTTTGTTACCGTTTTTAAAAGCCTGTACAATTACTGCAATGCAATCCTGTACGGTTTTTAATAATTCTTCATTTTGTAAAACATCCTGCTTTACGTTGATGGAGGATTGTACAATATTTTTTATCTGTTCCATAATTTTTAAAAAATAGTTTAATAATAAGGGCTTACACTTCGGCTTCGCACAGTGCTGCACAAAGGTATGCCGTACAAGTGAGGTTCATTGTTGGCTTTTATTAAAAGCCAACAATGAACAAAATCATATTTACAACGATGATGACAAAATAATCAAATGCTTGTCCCCAAAAAAAGAAAAACATAATTTTTAAGCAAAATTTTTCTTTTTACTCAACACTCAACCGGCACTCCAGGTGGTTAACCCGTATTTTGTAAATGAATAATTTCTTACAACGCCGCCAAAAGTATTTAATGTTTTTATAACTGCATAGCGGGTGTTGCCGGGGCAATAAAAAACCATAAAACCACCACCGCCTGCACCGCTTATTTTACCGCCGGTTGCACCGGCAGTTTTTGCGGCAGCATACACATCTTCAATATTACTGTTGCTGATGTTGGCTGCCATATTTCTTTTTTGCTCAAAGCCATAATCCAGTATCAGGCCAATGTCATCTAACTTCCCCTGCAGCAATGCTTCCTTCATCATTTTTGCCTGCTCTTTAAGCTGGTGCATGGCTTCAATACTTTTTTCATTTTTGTTGTTTACATTTTTTACCTGCTCTTTTATAATGGCTGCACTCTCACGTGATGTGGAGGTGAAATACAGCACCAGGTTGTTTTCCAGCTCATGCAGATATTGCGGTTTTATACGCAGGGGATTTACAATTACTTTTTCGCCCTCGTAAAATTCCATAAAATTTACACCGCCAAATGTTGCGGCATATTGATCTTGTTTGCCGCCGGCCAGTTGCAGATCGTTGCGTTCAATATCGTAAGCATAATGTGCAATTTTATATTCATCCAACGGCAGTTTAAGCATTTCTTTAAAAGCACCCAGCACAGCAACAACCAAAGTAGAAGATGTGCCGAGGCCAGAGCCTGCAGGCGCATCTACAAAAGTTGACAACCTGAAACCCGCTAACGCTGTCGAATGATCTTTTTGTATGCGGTTGTAAACGCCCTTCAACAAATCGAGTGTGCCATCAATGGGTAAGCGTGGTAACAGATCAAAACTTTGCTGTTCGTTTCTGTCGAGTGCTTCTACAATTATTTTATTTTCGTTCAGCGGCTCAATGGTTGCGTAGGCAGATAGTGATATGGTAGCATTTAAAATGGCGCCGCCAAACTGATCGCTGTACGGACTTACATCTGTACCACCACCAGCTAATCCAATTCGTAAGGGCGCTTTGCTTCTGTAAATCATTTAATGGGTTTATGCGGCAATTTACTTACTATTGGCCATTTCAAGTATGCTTTCGAGCATTTTTGTCCAACTGAATTTTTTCTTCTCTTCTAATAGATGCGGCAGAAAACATTTTTCTCCTTTATTAAAATATTCAATAATTTTTTCTGCCAGCGATGCTGCTGTTGGGGCTGCTACCAGGCCAACTTTATTATCGGGTACCATGGCCGGTAGGCCGCCCACATTGGTAACAATCATTGGCACTTCAAAATGATAGGCGAGGGGCGTAACGCCGCTTTGGGTGGCATTGCGGTAAGGTTGAATAACCACATCGGCAGCACAAAAATAATTTTTTACTTCGCTATCAGGTATAAAATCTGTGTGCAGTATCAGGTTGTTTTTTATACCGAGGTTTTCAATTTGTGCATTGTATTGTTTTTTGTCTTCGTAAAACTCGCCGGCAATAAGCAATTGGCAATTAGCAATTGGCCATTGGCTTATTAGTTTCATCGCATCGAGTAAAATATCTAATCCTTTGTATTTACGGATGAAGCCGAAAAATAAAATAATTTTTTGCTCATTGCCAATTGCCAGTTGTCTTCTTGCTTCTGCTTTAGAAATTTTTTCTCCAAAATTATCATATAAAGGGTGTGGCACCAGCAATGCTTTTTTTGAAGTGAATAATCTCAAATCGATTAATACCTTTTCGCTCATGGTAATAAAAGCATCAACCGGTTTTACAAAATAGCGGGTAAAGGGTTTATCGCCAAAACGTTTTTCGTGTGGTACAATATTATCGGCAATACAAATAATTTTTGTGTGCTTATTTTTTTTGATAATACGCAGAATGGTTCCCAAACACGGGCCCATCAAGGGTATCCAATATCTTACAACAACAATATCTGGTTTCAGGTTTTTTATTTCATTACCTACGCTGAGCCAGTTAAGCGGATTTACAGAATTTATTCTTGTATGAATGTCCAGGTCGTTGGGAGCAGGCTCATCTGTAAATTGTGATTTACCGGGGAATAAAAAACCGGGATATTGTAAAGAGAATGAAAAGATACTTGTTTGATGGCCTTCGCTCTGAAACTGTATGGCAAGGCGTTCATTAAATGTAGTAATACCTCCGCCACGTAAGGGATGAGCCGGGCCTATGATAATTACACGCATGATCTTTCAGAATTTATAAACCAACTTTTTCTTCAATCAAATAATTATTTCTTTCAGGAGAATTGCGGGCAATAAGTTCGCCGATAAAACCTGCAAGAAAAAGTTGAGAGCCAATGATCATTACTAAAATGGCAACAAAGAAGAGTGGCCGCTGCGTCATACCGGTCTGGTCGAAAAAGAATTTGGAAATGGTGAGGTATAAAAAAATTAAAAAACCAGCCATAAAAAAAAGTGTGCCCCACAAACCAAAAAAGTGCATGGGCCTTTTACCAAACTTGCCAACAAACATAATGGAGCCCAGATCGAGAAAACCATTTACAAAACGCTCCCAGCCAAATTTTGTAATGCCATATTTTCTGGCACGATGCTCAACCACTTTTTCGCCAATATTTCTAAAGCCGGCCCATTTGGCCAGTATGGGAATGTAGCGGTGCATTTCGCCATAAATTTCAACACTTTTAACTACTTTTTTGCGGTACGATTTTAAGCCGCAGTTAAAATCATGCAGCTTAATACCAGAGCTTCTTCTGGCAGCAGCATTAAATAATTTTGAAGGAATGTTTTTGGTGAGTGTATTATCGTATCGTTTCTTTTTCCATCCGCTTACCATATCAAATCCCTCTTCAATAATCATTCTGCGCAGTTCGGGAATTTCATCCGGACTATCCTGCATATCTGCATCCATAGTTATTATTACATCGCCCTGCGCTGCTTTAAAGCCTTCATTAAGTGCGGCACTTTTGCCATAATTACGCTGAAATTTTATGCCTTTAATATTTGCATTGGCGGCACGGAGTTGTTCAATAACATGCCAGGAATTGTCGGTACTGCCATCATCAATTAAAACAATCTCGTAGCTGAAACTTTTTTCCAGCATCACCCTTTCAATCCATGCGGTAAGTTCCGGCAAAGATTCATCTTCGTTGTAAAGCGGTATTACTATTGATAGATCCATTATTAAATATTGATAATAAAATTATTACGGTTTGCGGCTTAAAAAGCCAGATCCTATTGCGGTTACCAGCGCACCTAAAAATAAGTATTTAAAAGTAGTAATCCCCAGCATTACCGGCATAAATATCTGCTTCAACTGTTTGGCATTACTTTCAATTTCTTCGGGTGTGTGATCGCCCTGCAGTAAAAGCATTTTATTATTTTCTGCAATGCCTGCATCTCTGTAAGCGGTATTAAACATAAAAAAAACTGCTGTATAAAGTACCAGTAATAGGGTGATAACTATAAATGTTTTAAAGCCGGTTGCAAAATAACTTTTAAAATTTTTATCTGCTGCAGATGTTTGTTTAAAAGAAAACAGGCTCCAGGCAATACCTGCAATATAAACAGTAAAAAGTGCGTATTGATCTTTTTGATTCAAGGGCATTTTAAATACATAATAAAATACCAATGCCAGGGCAATCATTACCAGTCCGGTTATCAATCCTTTTTTTGTGGGGGTTAAATTTTGCTGCATTTTAGTTATTGAGTTGGATATTTGATTTATTAATTATTCCCACAACTTTTCCTTTTAGCTTTTTACCAATAAAGGGTGAGTTTTTCGATTTGGATTGTATCATCTGTTCTTCAAAAACAAATTCGGTGCCTGGTGTAAATAAAGTGAGTGATGCTATTTCGCCTTCCTTAATTTCAGGTATTGGCAACCCAAAAATATTCCGCACATTAATGGTTTGCATCTGCACAAAAGCTTCGGCTGATAATCCTGCTTCTCTTAAAACAGCAAACATAGTTTCCAAACCAATCATACCATCTTTGGCATATTCAAACTCACAAACTTTATTATCCCAATGCTGAGGCAGGTGATGAGATGCAATGCAGTCAATGGTTCCATCAAGCAAGGCTTTTGTTATCGCAAGCATATCTGCTTTTGTTCTTAGTGGAGGATTCAATCTCAGATTGGTATCATAACCCTGCAGATCTTCATCGCAAAAATAAACCTGGTAAGGTGTAATGGAGCAGCTTACTTTAATGCCACTTTCTTTTGATCGCTTTATATACTCCAGGCTTTTTGGAGATGAGATGCCGGTAAAATGAATTTTACTATCAGCATATCTTGCCAGTTTTAAATCACGTGCAACCATTAATTCTTCGGCGAGTATGGGTTTACCGGGCAGACCCATTTGGGTAGATATAATACCTTCATTCATCAATCCGTTTGTGCCAATACTGGTATCATCCGGTATTTGAATTATGGTGCCATCAAAACTTTTTACATACTGCAGTGCTTTTAAAATAAGGCCGGAGTTTTGAACCGTTTTAATACCATCGCTAAAAGCAATTGCACCCGATTGGCGCATATCGTACATTTCTGAAAGTTCTTTGCCTTCTGTTTTTTTAGAAACAGCCCCTACCGGATAAATATTTACGCCAACCTGCTTTGCTTTTTGCACAATGTATTCAACCTGGGCCTTATTATCTACAACAGGCTGGCTGTTTGGTATCAGCATTATATCTGTAAAACCACCTGCGGCAGCGGCTTTGGCACCTGTTTCTATGCTTTCTTTCTGTTCAAAACCGGGGTCGCCAAAATCGGCAAACATATCCATCCAGCCAATGCTTACACAAAGGCCATCATGCGTAATAAGCTGATCGGCTTTTTCATTAATAGCATCTGCGATTATTGAAATTTTACCGTCTTTTATAAAAATATCTTTTATTTGCCCGTTGATGGGAGAGGAAGGAGAAATGATTGTGGCTTGCTTTATTAATATCTTCATCATTTAATAGATTGCGCAAATATCATAAAAAAAAGTCAGGTTGTAAAACCTAACTTTTTATGTCGGGATGACAAGATTCGAACTTGCGACCCCACGCCCCCCAGACGTGTGCGCTACCGGGCTGCGCTACATCCCGTAACCGGATGGCAAAAGTAAAGGCAAAATATCAAGTATTCAAAAAAATGATAGTAGCATTAATATATAGGAATTACCAACTCATCAGTTCCTTTTGAAGAAATGAATATTCTGGCGTTGCAATAACTGACACTTCATTTACTTCGTACCAGGGCGATAAATTTATATTAGCAGGATTTTTAAGCACATGTATATCCTGCGCAGGCATATAACTCTGCGCCAGCAAATATATTTTTTTACCGGCATTGTTAACTGCAGCATCCATTACTATTACAGCATGGCCGGGGAAACCGCCACGTATCAAGACATCACCCGGTTTAATATCAGCAAAATTGTTTACGTGCTTTAATTGTTTTGATAAGGAGGCAGAGCCGCACATGCCAAAAACCCGGTTTAAATATTTATCAAAATTTGCCCTGGTATGTGGCGCTGCAAATGTGTAAGCTGTGTTATCGTTATCCTTAAAAATAATTGTTTCAAATTGCTCTTGCTTAAATTGATACTCTGCCCTCAGGCGCATTACAGCATCGGCGCATTGCTGCAAGTCTGTTTTACCTACCGAAATATTTAGTATTGCATACTGTGCAGTTTGATTATTTTTTACTTCACCATTATACAGGTAAACTGTTGTTTGTTCTTTAAGGCCAACATTTTTTAAGTAAGCTGCAAATGAAGCTGAATCTGCATGAACTCTTTTAAACCCAACCGGCAATGGTATTGATTGTATATATCTGTATGGATTTTCTGAAAATGTTATTTTTGTCACTTCATTTTCAAACGAAGTAGCTTTATATTCATTGCAGCCTAAAAGTACGAATGAAGAGATAAAGATAACATTAAGCAGTTCCATATTATTTTTAAGTGGGATGCTTGTTGTTTTATTATCCATATAAATAAAGTGTTAAAGCTTTCATTATTTTTTAACCGATGATGTACCCAAACTTTTCGGCCATAACTCACATATAGTAAATAAAATATTATACAAAAATGTTCAATCAGGTGAATTCACCTTTTTAAATAGGGTGGTTTCTGTAACCAAAATGAATAATAGTAGTTTTAATTTTGGAGAATTAGATATATATTTAAGCCTCAAAACAAACTAACTTTTACCCACCTTTTCAAAACCCAAGTTTATGAGTAAAAAATCTGTCTTTAAAATCATTGTATTTGCTTTATTAATCAGTATTACATTTTCTCAAACATTATTTGCCCAAAAAGTAAACATCACCACATCACCATCAACCGCCAAAATTTATGTTGATGGCCGTTTAAGAGGAACCGGCAGCTATACTGTTGGCGTGGGAAAAAAAGATTGTGTAACTGTAGAAGTAAAGGAAGAAGGGTATATGAGCGAAGTAAGAACTTATTGCAATAAAAGAGGTTACGATGAACCACCAAAAGTTGATTACATTCAGCTAAAACAAGATGAAGCATTGCTGCCATCATCTATTTCATTAACCTCATCGCCCCAAACAGCCAAAATTTATGTAAATGGGGTTGAGATGGGATCAGGATCTTACCAGCTTTCAGTACCATTAAATGAATGTTTAACGGTAGAAGTACGCTCAGAAGGTTATATACAGGAATCAAGAACTTACTGTAAAAAGAAAGGGCAGGGCCAACCGCCAAAATCAGATTATTTTAAGTTACAGGCCGATGAATCCTACACCTCATCAATTGAATCTGATATTGCCAATAAAGAGCTTACCTTAAATGTAAAACCAGACCGAACCAAAGAAGAGGCGTGGAAAATAATTGTTGCCACCATACTTGGTAAGTTTGATGTACTGGAAATGAACGATGAAAAATCGGGTTACCTGCGTACAGCCTGGGTGGGCAAGCCATTTGCTGCAAACACAGTACGCATGCGGGTAATAATTAAACAGGCTACTGAAGAACCTTTGACTTATAAAATTAAATTTATTTCTGAGGCATCGGGTTCGCCACGTACTGCTTATAGTGCTGATGAACAGTTTGACCCCATTGGCCGTATTTTAAAAACTTATGACGGTTTTTTAGATGAGATGATTACAAAACTTAAAAACTGATTTTTTAAGTCGTTACATAATTTGATAAAATGCAGTTGTTACACTACAACTGCATTTTTTTTACAGCTGCAATCCATTTTAAGAGTTTGAATGTGTTATTTTTGAGTTCAGCCAATGTAATGAATAACTTTGTACTGTTTTTAAAACAATAACTTATGGCAAATATTTTAATAATTGATGATGAAAAATCAATCCGCAAAACACTCTCAGAAATTCTCAGTTACGAAGGTTATAAAATTGATGAGGCCGGTGATGGGGAAGAAGGGCTGAAAAAATTTACGGAAAAAACGTATGATGTGGTGCTTTGCGATATTAAAATGCCAAAGCTTGATGGAATTGAATTTTTGGATAAATCGAAACAGATTAATCCCGATGTGCCAGTTATAATGATTAGTGGCCATGGCAATGTGGATACTGCTGTAGAAGCCGTAAAAAAAGGAGCTTTCGATTATATAAGCAAGCCACCGGATTTAAACCGCCTGCTTATTACATTACGTAACGCTTTGGATAAACAAAGCCTGGTTACCGAAACCAAAGTGCTTAAACGTAAGGTAGGAAAAGCTTTGGAGATGATTGGCGACAGCGGCCCGTTGAATAAAATAAAAGATACCATTGAAAAAGTGGCCCCAACAGATGCCCGTGTTTTAATAACCGGCGATAACGGAGTTGGTAAAGAACTAGTTGCCCGCTGGATACATGAAAAGAGCAACCGTAACGCCGGCCCCATGGTTGAGGTTAATTGCGCTGCCATACCTGCCGAGTTAATAGAGAGTGAATTATTTGGCCACGAAAAAGGTTCTTTTACATCTGCAGTAAAACAACGCATTGGTAAGTTTGAAACTGCCAATGGTGGTACTTTGTTTTTAGATGAGATTGGAGATATGAGCCTGACTGCACAGGCAAAAGTATTGCGTGCCTTACAAGAAGGAAAAATAACCAGGGTGGGTGCAGAAAAAGATATTAGTGTAGATGTGAGGGTAATTGCAGCAACCAATAAAGATTTATTGAAGGAAGTAGATGAGAAAAACTTCAGGCTCGATCTGTATCATCGCCTTGGCGTAATCATCATTCATGTACCCTCTTTAAACGAACGCAGGGATGATGTGCCATCGCTGGTTGAACATTTTTTGGAATTAATTGCAATGGATTACGGACAACCAAAAAAAGAAACAGATGCCGCAGCCATGGAAGCACTAAAAAATTACAACTGGACCGGCAACATACGTGAATTAAGAAATGTGGTGGAAAGGCTGATCATCTTATCTGGCAAAACAATCACTTTGGAAGATGTAGAAAATTATGTGTTGCCCAGAAAATAAAACTGTGCTATGAAAACGATATACTGTATAAGTGGATTGGGAGCAGATGAAAGAGCTTTCGCTAAACTGAAAATAGTAGGATATACTTTAAACGTAATTCCGTGGTTGATGCCCACAAAAAATGAACCCATTGAGCATTATGCCGCAAGAATGCGTATTGATATCACAGCGGAAAACCCAATACTGATGGGGCTTTCGTTTGGTGGCATGATTTGTACCGAAATTGCAAAACAAATCCCCGTTAGTAAAATTATCATTATCTCAAGCATTAAATCTTGTAAAGAAATACCCTTGTGGATGAAAACTGTGGCAGTGTTAAAACTTAACAAAATTGTGCCGCTTAAATCAACCAGGTTAACACAGCCAATACAAAACAAAATGCTGGGCATACAATCAGAAGAAGAAAAAACATTGGTGGCCTCACTCAGGCGGGCAGTAGATTTGCCATATACCACCTGGGCCGTAAACCAGGCTATTAACTGGAAAAATAACTGGCAACATCCCAATATTTATCACATTCATGGTGATAACGATCACATGTTTCCTATAAAAAAAATAAAGGCTGATTATACGATTGAAAAGGGAGGTCACTTTATGATTATGAACCGGGCCGAAGAAGTGAGTACGTGTATTAATGCGATCCTAACTACTACTTAAGGTGAATTTTTTGCAGCAAATAATTCTATTCTGTTAAACATTTTAAAACATTATTTGCTTAAAACATCACCAAACAGTTAAATGCGGTATTTTTGGCAATTATAAAAAACATTTCATGGACTCTGGACAAATTACCATTCTAATTCTCATCTCTTTACTACTTGTTGTTGCGCCGGTATTTGGCATTTACAAAATGTTTAAAAAGGCCGGTGAGCCCGGCTGGAAGGCACTTATACCATTTGCCAATACCTGGTACATGCTCGAAATTTCTAAAAGGCCCAAATGGTGGTTTTTTGCACAGTTTATTCCTATTGCCGGCTGGTTTTTTACAATTGTGATACTTATTGAGTTTGTAAAATGCTTTAACAAATTCAAGTTCTATCAGCATGCCCTCACTGCTTTTGTTCCGTTCCTGTATTTTGTTTATGTGGGCTCCAATAAAAAAGACAGGTTTATTGGCCCCGAAGGAGTTAAACACTATAAAAAATCTACAGCCCGGGAATGGATTGATGCTGCCGTTTTTGCAATTGTTGCAGCAACTTTAATACGCACTTTTGTTTTTGAAGCTTACACCATTCCAACACCTTCCGAAGAAAAAACTTTGTTGGTTAACGATTTTTTGTTTGTAAGCAAATCAACCTACGGGCCCAGAATTCCAAATACACCACTGGCTATGCCATTCATGCATCATACCATTCCGTTTTTAAATACCAAGTCGTACGTAGAGTGGATTCATATACCTTACACACGCTGGTTTGCAAGCCCTGTTAAAAGAAACGATGCAGTAGTTTTTAATTTTCCGGTTAACGATACATTGATTAATGACCCTATAATAAACGGGCAACAACAATTTGGATCGCAGATAACCTACTACGAAGCAGTACGCCAATTGGGAAGAGAAAAAGTATGGGAAGAATATGGAAGCAATATAATTACCAGGCCTGTTGATAAGAGAGAAAATTTTATAAAACGCTGTGTAGGCATAGCCGGTGATACCATTCAGATGATTAACGGCAAGTTGATGATTAATGGAAAGCCTGAAGATTTTTTTCCAAAATCCGAAAGATTTTATTTGTTACAATCACCGGAAGGTGTTTATCTGGATGAAGATAAACTGATTGAGCTTGGTATTCATGTACGCACCTCGCAGGGAGATATTGAACAAACAGGCAAAGCCAATTTGCTGAAAGTAAACATCACCAACGAAGAAAAGGCGCAATTAAAGTTACCGCCGGGATACATCATTACCGACTATATTTTTGAACACCGCAGCGATCTGTTTCCTTACTACGATGACTCTACCGGTAAAGACTGGTCGGCAGATAATTACGGCCCCCTCTGGATACCAAAGAAAAATGGCAGCATACAATTAACACCCGATAATTTAATAAGGTACCAACGTTGTATAGAAGTGTATGAAGGAAATAAATTTGAAAACCGCAACGGCAAATATTTTATTAACGGAGTTGAAGCAACCAGTTATACATTTAAAATGGATTATTACTGGCTGATGGGTGATAACAGGCACCACTCTTTAGACAGCCGCTACTGGGGTTTTGTACCCGAAGATCATGTAGTTGGTAAGGCCTCGCTGATATGGTTCAGTTACGAAAACGGACCACGCTGGAACCGCTTGTTCCGCTGGATCAAATAATTTATTTATTGGTTTTAGAGCTAATCACCGTCTTATAAACCACGTAAAATCTGTATATTACATTATGCAATGGCAACAATATATAGTTTCTGATAATCAGATTTTACTTGGGAAACCTACTATTAAAGGTACCAGAATATCCGTTGAACTTATTTTAGAATTTTTTTCGACCGGATGGACAGAAAAACAAATTCTTGAATCTTATCCCACAGTTACTGCTGAATCTCTCAGAGCCGTTTTTGCGTACCTTAAAGATTGTATTCAGCAAGAATTATATTTCCCAATTTCAGCGTAACCATGTTTTTAGCAAACGAAAATTTTCCCAGGCCCAGCACAATTATTCTACGTGAAAATGGATTTGAGATTAAAAGTGTGCAGGAAGATTATGCAGGAATTGGCGACCCGGAGGTAATGCAAATTGCAATAGAATTAAATTTGATTATACTTACTTTTGACAGTGACTATGGAGAACTGATTTTTAAATATGCGAAAAACAATCCACCTGCAGTTGTGTTTTTCAGAGATAAAGGAAATAGCCCTGAATTTGCTGGCTTAACTCTGATATCTTTACTTACAAAAAATAACCTGGTTTTATCAGATGCATTTACAGTTGTTGAGTCAGGCAACGTCAGACAAAGATTCTATAAAAAACAATAATGCCATGCAGGAATTATACAAACAGAAAACAAATGAACTGCCTGTCTGATAAGTATAATATTAATTTTAGATTATGAAGAAAGAAGATTACCGTTTTTCTTACGAGGTTTACGACTCTATTACAGATTTGAATGAACAGGATGCCTGGCTGGTAAATGAAGCCCGGGAAGTTACTGGTGCGGCTTATGCACCATACTCAAACTTTAACGTAGGTGCTGTTGCAAAATTAGTTAATGGCGAAATTGTAGCTGGCACCAACCAGGAAAATGCTTCGTATCCCGTAGGTATTTGTGCCGAGCGGGTTTTGCTTGCATCTGCAGCATCACTATATCCAAATATTGCCATTGATACCATTGCCATCAGTTACGATAATACCCGTGGCGAAAGCAGTCATCCCATTTCACCCTGTGGCATGTGCAGGCAGGCTTTGGTTGAGTATGAGGAAAGGGTTAAGCAACCCATACGTTTAATTTTAAGCGGACTTGATGGAAAAGTTTTTGTTATTGAAAAAGCAAATGCACTGTTGCCTTTATCTTTTGGCAGTGTAGATTTAAAATAAGGTTTGTACTCCATTGGCGGTTTTTCCTTCATGCTGCAGCAGCCATTTTTTACGCCACAAATCGCCGCCATAACCAACCAAATCGCCATTAGCGCCAATTACACGATGGCACGGCACAATAATACTGATGCTGTTATTGCCATTGGCTGTGCCTACCGCACGAATTGCTTTTACATTGCCGATACGCTTACTTAGTTCAAGATAACTGATGGTGCGGCCATAAGGAATATTGCAAAGTGCGGTCCATACAGTTTGCTGAAAGGCTGTGCCAGACTGTAATGTATCAATATTAAAAACAGTTCTGGTACCAGCAAAATATTCATCTAATTGTTGAATGCAGTTTTTAATTGCTGCAGATTTGGGTTTGCTGAAATTAAGTTCATCTTCAACCAGCTTTGTTCCCTTCCAGGAGTTTACAAATAAAACTGCTGATATGGCATTGCCGTTACTTTGTATTTCAAGTATGCCCACAGGCGATTGATAATATGCAGTTTCGGTATTCATTTTTTTGATTCTTAAATTTACAGGAATTTCTTTTGATGCTTTGCGTAAAATATAATTTCTTTACTGGGTTACAGAAAACAGCAAACATGAAAACTGAGCAAAAATTTTACGAAAAAGCGATGGCCGCAGTGGCAGATCCATACCGGATGTCAATTATTCAGGAACTTGCTGAAAAAGGCGAGATAAGATGCTGCGATGTAGTTTGCCTAACGGGCTTATCTCAACCAACATGCTCACACCATATTAAGCTGCTGGCAGATAGCAATTTGATTGTTTGCCGCAAGCAGGGCCGCAATAATATCTTTACCATCAACAAAGAAAACTTTAAAAAACTGGGGAAGTATTTTGAAAAGCTTGCTCTGTAGGAATATACTTTACTGTTGCATTAAATAATTTGTCAAAAGAAAATTATTTAACCTCTAAAAGCGTTTCTAAATAATGCGTTTTTATGAGGAACATTTCTTTCAAGCCTTTTACTTTATCAAGGTTTTCCTGTTTGGCAGTTGCTTCTTTTTTAATTTTTGTACCTACAATCAACACATTTTTAGGCGTATGTTCTGTTGCAATAAATTCAAACACTTTTGTTTTGTATCCGTAAGCTTCTAAAATTAATGAACGTATTGTGTCAGTTACAATTTCCGCCTGCCGCTCTAACAAAATACCATGCTTTGTTATGTTTTTCAATTCATTTTCCGGCATCATTTGTTTGCGTATCTGTTTGTGGCAGCATGGTGCACAAATAATTACGCTGGCATTGGCCTGTATGCCTTTGTAAATAGCATCATCCGTAGCAGTATCGCAGGCGTGTAGTGCTATCAATATATCTAGTGCCGGCAATTCTGTATTCTGTATAGTGCCTTTTTTAAACACAAGATTTTTATAGCCTACCTCTTCTGCTATCTGGTTACATCTGGCTACCAGTTCATCCCTTAACTCAATACCAATAACAGTAGCATCCAGTTTTAAATTTTGCTGTAAATAATTGTACAGGGCAAAAGTTAAATAGCCTTTACCACAACCCATATCTGCTACTGTAATGTTTTTTGTAAAACCAATATCTTTTATAATGCCGTCAATAATTTCTACATACCGGTTAATCTGCTTAAACTTATCCTGCATATCTTTTTTTACCAAACCTTCTGCTGTAGTAACTCCCAGCTCTTTCAAAAAAAACGCCGTGGTTGAATTAATTATGCGGTTCTTTTGTTTATCGTGCTGTAAACTATCTTCTTTAACAGATAAACTTGCAGGCCGTGTAATTATTTTCTGGGTATTATTTTTATCGGCAGCTAAATGAAAATCATTTGAAGCAGTAAACAGATCTGCATTATAAAATTCTGATTGCAGCATTTTCTCAATAAGAATGAGGGCTTCTTTTAAATCGTAGTTTTTAAAAATATCGCTGGTCTCGTTACGGTAAGTAAAAGCTAATTTTTCTTTGTTTTTTATTTTAACTGCTTTAATAAAAACATTTTTAAGCAGCATTGATTTGTCTCTTTTATTACCCAGCGTACATTTTATAAACTCCTGCCGGTTAAAAGTTTCAGCAATTTTTTGCAGTATGGTTTGAATTTGATCTGCCATTAAATTTTTTTATTTAAATGCAAATGTAAACCATTCTTTTTCTGTAAATGAAACCAACGATTTGTAGGATCACGCCTGTGGCGTGTTTGAAGAAAATTCGCCTGCGGCGCATTTGAACACGCCACAGGCGTGACCCTACCCGATTTTACTTCCGTTTTTTACGGGGAGAGAAGGCTGCAGCAGCACCACATCATTATCTTCATTATAAACACCCAGCACCAAACACTCGCTGAAAAAATTGGCTATTTGTTTTACCGGAAAATTGATAACAGCGATAACCTGTTTACCAATAATTTCTTCTTTGCTGTACAATGTTGTTATTTGTGCCGATGATTTTTTAATGCCCATTTCACCAAAATTTATGGTAAGTTGATAGGCTGGTTTTTTGGCATTGGCAAAATCATTTACTTCCAGTATGGTTCCGGTGCGGATGTCTATCTTTTCAAAATCTTCCCAACTGATCATCTTTAATTATTTTAAACAAGTGACGATAAAACTATGTGGTAAAAAAAATGAACCAAAATAGACAGATACAAACATAGATTTTCACATAGAAGGATATCAATTATAAATTTTCAACTTTTACAACCGCATCCAGATTCAGCCTGCCAAAAATATGTGGAAACTCTTCATTAACTGATGGTGCCAGTTCATACTTTAATGGCGCCGTTAATTTTGTTTCATCAATATGCAACAAAAATAAATTGGTTTGTTTTTGATAGTATCTTTCTAAAACTCCTGCAACCTGCTCTGCTTTGCTGGTATGTATAAATCCTTCCCTGGCCAAAGATACAGCCTCGTAAAAGCCTTGCTGCAAAGCATTTTGCCAGTTGGCTTCTGTAACTACGTGATAAATCATGGGTTTAAAAAATTTGCAAGCAAAAGTAATTCATCCATCTTGTACCGGTTGCGGTCGTTATCAAAACATTTGCTCAATTCTTCCAGCAAATACTGAATAATGCGTTTGTTATTTTGCTGCCTGAAATAGGAGGGAACCGGCGGCACAGTGATGCGTTTAAAATATGCTTCCACATCGTTGTGGCTGTACATTTGCCCGTTTAGCGGATCAATGAAGAAATTTATTTTTTCAGAAGGATGGCCAACCGGGTTCAGCAGATCATACTGCGGATCAAAATACGCCAGTATAAACTGCCTGGGAATATTAACCGCTTTTACGGGTATATCCAGCAGTTCGCAAAGTGCTAAGTAAATGATACCGTTGCTTAAAGCATTTCCTTTTTTACTGTCGAGGGTTTTATTAATGAGGTAATCATCGGGATTGTTATAAGCAAATTCAACGCCCTTTTGTTTATAGTAATTATATAAAATACTGGTAACAATATTTATCTGTTCAATGGGAGTGAGGTAATTGTTGAGTTCCAGCCAGGTATTGCGGCGCAGTTTTTCAATTTCCTGGTACACAGCCGTGGTATCCATATCCGGGTAATGATAACGTGCCACCAGCAAAGCGCCTTCCAGCAGATCGGCATCTTTAGAGGCCCATTCGGTAAAATCATCTGTCAAATCACGGAAATGCAGGCGGTGTATCAGCAATTCAATCCTTTCCTGCACATCTTCATTACCTGTATTTTCCCAAAGGCTTTCCAGGTTGGGGATGATTTCTTTACCAAATGAAATGATCTTATCGCTTACTGTGCTATACACATCTTCGTCGGGGTCATCAATCAAATGCAGGAGGGCTGTTATTTCTCTGTTTTCTTCCAAGTTTCAGTTTTATTTTTTATGAATTTCGGAAATGAAAGGGAAATAATAAGTTAATATTTTCCACAGGCTGTGATAAAATAAAAGTATTGGGGAATGCAGCGTTATTACTGCTTTAATTAACAAACTTTTACAGCAGCGGGTTTCGGTTCTTGAAACAAGAAACGAGGCTGAGCATGTACTAAAAGCTGAAATACCCACTTTGTTGATTTTATAGTCAACAATAGCCAGGGTTGGGCTCACATAATGTACAACTGCTTAGTAAAAACAGGTGTTCACTTAATTTTTCGTTTATAATCAATAATTTTTTTTACGACTCCCAAAGGAATCTGCATGGGTTTTAAGCGAAGGGAAATTGCATTAACTGCAGCAGGCATTGTTGTTGGCCGGAGGCGCAACAACGGCAAAGGCTCGCTTCAATAATGCCAATACCAACGAAGCTACAAAAATGAGGTGATGTAATTAATCGGCTTTTAGATAAGCATTTATTCAGGTAGATGCTGATTTGAGCTATTTACATTTCAATCCAGGTATGATCGGCCAGTAATTTTACCTGTGCTACAAATTTTTTGAAAGGGCCGGTGCCGCCCCATTCTTTTGGGCTTATTATACTTACGGTATGGGTTTCATCCTGTTTTTCGTACAAATAATAAATGTTGCCAATTACAGGCGTAAAGCTGAGTTTGGCATTGTAAATAATCATGCTCAATTCCTTCCGCATCTGAATTTCCTGGGCCTGTAATGCCAGTAATTCTATTTGTTTACGAATCTGATCAAGCTGCATATTGGTTTGCTCTTCCATAGCACTCAGGGCCTTGTGCCTGATAACACCTTCCTCGGTGGGTTTAATTACAGCGCCGCTTACGCTGGTGCTGTAAGGCATTACACTCATTTGCTTATGATAAATTTCCGTATTTATATATGGCTTTTGTGCGGCTGTAAATCCTTTTTGTGTAACGCTTAAATAACCGTTGGGTAAAAGCTGGTGAGTAACTTCCAGCACGAGTTCGCTGTTTCTGTAAAAATATGTTTCAAAACAAAGCGTATTTATAAACACCGTTTTTGTTATATCTGCAACATCTGTGTCTGCAAATACATGCTGCTCTCCATCGGCAATAATTTTATAGGCTGATGCAAATGCCTGGTTTTCCAGCGTAACCCAATTTGTGCTGATGCTTATCTCATTTTTATTTTCTGTTGCTTCTATTTTGTATATGCCCGACTTAGGCCGGTTACCCGATTCGTAAGTTCCTTTTTCGGGAAACAGTTGCCAGGATGCTATAAAGTTATATGCTGTAATCATTTGTAGTTGAAATTGTATGGTGCCTGCGCCTAAAACAAAAATGTATGGTTTTTGTTTGATGACCATCTTATTATTGGTAATGGGTGCATTTGTAATAGCTAACATTGGCAGAGGCGAAAAAAAAGTTTCAGCAGTAAGCATCGTTGTTGGCCGGAGGCAGAACAACGGCGAGAGTGGCCTTACGTAAGGCCAACAATGGGAAGCCTGAAGAGTTTTAGGATTTTTTTCATCTGGGAAATTAAACAGAAAAAGTTGCTGCTCAATAAATCTATTTTAAAAAATCATAAATATTTGCGGCTATCAGAGCGGCAAATATTAGTAAAACAATAATTAGCAGTATTGTTTTTAGTTTCATCTGATTAAATTATTAATGTTTCACCAAATGTCCAACTTCCGCATTAAAAGGAATGTGCTTTCCAAAAAGCTCCAGCAATTTTGATTTATCTGTTTCGGTTTTAATTGCTCTCTTAGGTATTATTATAGCCTGGTTTGAGCTTATGTACAAAAGAAAGTGTTCTGTGGTTTCAATCTTTTTATTAATACAATTCCATTTGTAATTCACCTCTGCATAACTATATTTTCCAAATATCCCTGTTTCGGAAAATATGATTTCTGTTTGTAAAAAAGTGTTTGCATTTAACGGATCGTTGTAAAAAGCAAGTGCCTGTTTACGGGAACTATTTTCAATTGAAAATAGGGGCAGTACGTAAATTGATGCCAATACCAAAAGAGTGTAAAAGAAAAAAAAATCGAAATTGTGTGGCGAAGTGGCAAATTTTATCATGGAAAAGGCCAGCGTAAAAAGTAAAAAAGTTTTAACCCTGCTTTTTATAGCCGCAGTCTTTTTTTCTGGTGCAAGCCACACTGTATAATAGTAGAATTTAAAATAATCCTCTTTTGTCAGTTCAAAATTCAATATTAACATCAGTATTATGGATTACTTTTTACTTAATCATAAATATAAGCTCCCCAAAGTTCCACTCTCGAACGGAGCGTCGCCACTTCAGCCCAATCAATGTACAAATGCTTGTCACCAAAAAAAATTATTTCTTCGCCGCCTTCTTCACCGCCGCTTTCTTCTTCGCCGGTGCTTTTTTCTTATCAAAAGCTTTGGGGTCAATAGCTGTTATCATAGCTTTTACTTCATCAAGGCTAACAGTAGCTAAGGCTTCAACATTATATTTTCCTTTTGGTAAACGGAGGCGTTTTTTGTTGTAAACCACTTCAGGCCCCCAGCGGCCATTTTCTATAGCAATTTTTTCTTCGGGCCATTGCTGTATAAAGCGGTTGGCTTCTTTTTCAATTTTCTTTTCAATCAGTTCGTTGCAATCGGCCTGGGTAAGGTTTTCAAAATTGTAACGTGCTGGCACGTTGATGAACATATCGTTCCATTTGATGAAGGGTCCAAATCTTCCTTTGCCTTTGGTGATGGGTTTTTCATCAAAAAAAGCAATGGGCGCATCTTCAAACTTTTTGGCATTAATGATTTCGATGGCTCTTTCTATAGTAACCGATGATGGCTCTTCGCCACGAGGTAATGAGATGAACTGCTCACCAAATTTTATATAAGGGCCAAAGCGGCCAATGTTAACCGATATTTCCAAACCTTCATGTTCGCCAAGCGGGGCACCCAGTTTAAAAAGTTCCAGCGCCTCTTCCATGGTAATGGTTTCAATACTCTGGCTTGGTTTTAGTTTGGCAAACTTTGGTTTTTCATCGCCTTCTGCTACGCCAATCTGCACCATCGGTCCGTAACGGCCCATACGTGCAATGATGGGTTTGCCGGTTTCTGCATCGCTGCCAAGCGATCTTTCGCCAACTGCACGTTCGGCATTTTCCAACGTATGCTCAACACCTTCGTGAAAGGGTGTGTAAAAATCACCCACCATTTTGTTCCACTTCATTTTGCCATCGGCAATTTCGTCAAACTCTTTTTCTATGTTGGCGGTAAAAGAATAGTCCATCACTTTGGTAAAGTGCTGACTTAAAAAATCGGTAACCACCAAACCTAAATCTGTTGGAAAAAGTTTTGATTTTTCGGCTCCGGTATTTTCCTGGTCGATTATTTTTCTTACTTCATCATTTTGTAAACGCAGCACCCTAAAATCTCTTTTTACGCCTTCCTTATCTTTTTTCTCTACATAATTTCTTTTAACAATGGTGGAAATAGTGGGGGCGTAAGTACTCGGCCTGCCAATGCCCAGTTCCTCCAACTTCTTTACCAGCGAGGCTTCTGTGTAACGGGCAGCATGTTTGCTGAAGCGTTCGGTGGCCGTCATTTTTTCAAATGCCAGTGCCTGGCCAACGGTTAAATTAGGTAGGCGGCTTTCATCGCCGTTATCATTTTCTTCTTCTTCATCGGTACTTTCTAAATATACTTTTAAAAAGCCGTCGAATTTTATTACCTGTCCGCTTGCGGTAAGCTCCTGGTTGTTGGTGCTGATATTTATTTTAGCGGTTGTATTCTCCAGTTCTGCATCCGCCATTTGCGATGCAATGGTTCTTTTCCATATCAATTCGTACAAACGTTGTAAATCCGGATCACCCACGTTTTTTACTTGCATGTATGTTGGGCGTATGGCTTCATGCGCTTCCTGTGCACTTTCGTTTTTGTTTTTGTATTTACGTACCTGTAAATATTTGTCGCCAAAACTGCTACGTATTTCTGCTTTAATACCATCCATGGCAGTTTCGCCCAGGCTCACACTATCTGTACGCATGTAAGTTATCTTACCGCTTTCGTATAATTTTTGTGCAAGCAACATCGTTTTGGTTACACCATAACCAAGCTTACGGCTTGCTTCCTGTTGTAAGGTTGATGTGGTGAAGGGCGCAGCCGGCGTACGTTTGCCGGGGCGTACCTGAATGTCTTTTACCTTGTAATGGGCACCGATGCAACTTTGTAAAAATTTATCTGCATCCGTTTCATTATTATATTTAGCACCTTCGGCTTTAAATGAAACTGTTTTATTATTAAGATCGGTTGCAGCTAAAGTTGCTTCTAATTTAAAACTGCTTACGGGTGTAAACTGGTTTATCTCTCTTTCTTTTTCTACAATTAATTTTACGGCCACACTTTGCACACGGCCTGCACTAAGGCCGCCACTCATACCAATTTTGCGCCAGAGAACAGGGCTCAGTTCAAAGCCCACAATACGGTCAACCACACGTCGTGCCTGCTGAGCATCCACCAAATTCATATCAATAATCCGTGGATTTAAAACGGCTTTTTGAATAGCCGGTTTTGTAATTTCATGAAACACGATACGTTTGGTAGTCTTTACATCCAGTCCCAGCACTTCGGCCAGGTGCCAACTGATGCTTTCTCCCTCACGATCCTCATCCGATGCAAGCCACACCACTTCACTTTTTTTAGCCAGGCTTTTAAGATCGCTTACCACTTTTGCTTTTTCGGGCGGTACTATATATGTAGGCTTAAAATTATTGGCAATATCAATGCCCATATCATTCTTTTGCAAATCACGAATATGCCCAAAGCAACTTTTCACTTCAAAGTCTTTTCCCAGAATTGCTTCAATGGTTTTTGCTTTTGCAGGAGACTCTACTATTAATAAATTTTTAGCCATTATTTATACCTTATATTTTTATGTAACAAGCTGTGGCACTGCATATCAACAATTGGGTGCCACTCTCTCGAACTGTTGTATTTAACTGAAAATTACCTGTTTTTAAAATGGTAACTTCTACTGCAATATTACTTTAAAATTGAAAAATCAAAATAAATCTTCCTGATTCAAAGAATTGTGTAAATCATTTTAAGAATTCTGTAACCATTTTTTTTACGCCTGCATCGTGATAAATTTTGCGGTGCCCAAGCCCTTTTGTGCAAACGAATTTTATGTTGGTATGGTTGTCTTCTTTAACTTTTAATGCATCGGCCCAGGGCGTAATATCATCCTCCTCATCATGCACCCAAAACACCGAAGCTTTTATATTTTGCATGGCCCGGCGTATAGAAAACCATTCAGTTTTTTTACCGGTTAAATTAAAAATGATTTTATCAAACTCATTCCGCACCGCTGCATCTTTTAATTTTAACATGCTAAAGGCACCATCAACTGCCGATGTAGTTTCGGTTGCAGGCGCAATAAAAACAATTTTTGTATAGGCATCATGCGGCAATTCTTCCAAAGCCAGACTTAAAGAAATACCACCGAATGAATGAGCAATAAAATTTTCTATCGGCCCAAATTGTTGTATCACTGCTTTAATCATTTCGCTGTATTCAACGGCATTGGTAGTAACACCTTCGCTGTCGCCGTGTGCAGGCGCATCAAAAGCAAGCACTTCAAAGCCTTGTGCAGTAAGTATTGTAGCGTAATCTTCAAATTTATGCGCTGCCGAGCCAAAGCCGTGCAGTATCAATACTTTTTTGGGTTTAGGATGGTTCCACCGGTAACCATTCATTTTTTTATTGTTGAGAAGGAAATGAATAACCTCGGCATTTTTAACTGGTGCCTTGCGTTTAGATTTTAAAAAAGGAGTGCCAAAAACTACAAAAGCTTTTTCGGCAGCTTTCTTTTTGGAGACGGCACTCAACAATTTAAATTTTGTTTGTATGTAGCCTATTGCTAATCTTTGTGATAGTTTCATATTGAATGTAAAGTTACATTATGCAGATTGTAATTATCGGTTCGGGCAATGTTGCGGCTGTTTTAGGGCGTTTGTGCAAACAAAGCGGTAATACTATTGTGCAAATAGTAAGCCGCAATGCTAACCATGCAAAATTGCTGGCAGATGAATTTAATTGCAGTTTTACAGATTATAGTGGCGAGATGAACAAGGAAGCCCAACTTTATTTAGTGGCTGTTGCAGATACTGCATTGCATGATATGGATACTAGTATAAACCTGGGCAATAAACTGATATTGCACACAGCAGGTTCAGTATCAAAAGATGTATTGAAAAACGTTTCGGTTAATTATGGTGTGTTGTATCCATTGCAAAGCCTGCGTAAAGAAATGGAATACGCAAACGATATCCCTTTACTGATTGATGGCAATACCGAAGAAACATTAACGCTGATTGAAGATTTTGCAAAAACCATATCATCAAATGTAAACAAAGCAAATGATGAGCAAAGGCTGAAACTACATGTGGCGGCAGTTGTTGTAAGTAATTTTACCAACCATCTTTACAAACTTGCTGAAGATTTTTGTAAGAAAGAAAATGTAGATTTTACATTGCTTGCACCGTTGATAAAAGAAACTGCAGAGCGCATTCAACATGCTTCACCGGCTGCTGTGCAAACCGGTCCTGCGGTACGTAACGATATTTTTACTATTGAAAAGCATTTACGTATAATGGCAGATCATCCTCAGCTTAAATATATCTACATAAAACTAACCGATAGTATAATGAAGGGTTGATTTATCACTTTATCCATCTGCTTTTACATAACCTCACCCCAAGAGCTATTGATCGTTCCTTTGCAAGGAACTCCAAAATAGAGGGGCTTACACCCAACGGGAGTAGAAGTTATTTGGAATTTGAAATATTCTAACTGGATAAGAATAGCCATTTTTATTTTATCGGAAACACAATATCAGTCTGCACTTTGTAAGGGTCAACCGGTTTGCCATCTTTACCAATTGGGTCGGTTACATATATTTCGTAGGATGGCCCTGCAATTATCTTTTTATTATCTTTTATAAATTCTTTAATGGCATCGTAACCTTGTGGCAGCAAATTAAAAGGGCCAAAAAAATGCGCTATCACTGCCTTGCCGGCTGGTACTTCACGTACTTGTACACCGGCAACCGCTTTTGCTCCAGCTTTATTCACGGGCAATCCGGCCTCAAAAAAGTACGGAGCTTTTTGCTTGCTGTACCAGGCCATCGCAGCACCTGTTGTTTTAAGGTTGTTCTTTTTAATATAATCCTGCAATTTTACCCCATAAATTTTACCCAGTTTTACTGTAATGCGTTCAAAATTTGCAGCACTGTCTTTGCCGTAAATTACGGTTAGCTTTGGTGTAAGCGTATCCACAATATTAACAATGGGTGGCCGCTGGGCCTTGGTTTCAGGCTCTTTTGTTGTCTCTTTTTTAAGTTCAGATTTTGTGCTGTCCTTTTCACTTTTCTTATCTTCTTTGTTGTTGCTGTTACAGGCAAAAATAGCAGCGCAGATGAAAAGAAGAGAACAAAAACAAAGTTGTTTGGTATGTACGCTCATAATAATTGGTGGGGGTGATTTGAAAACGAAAAATAGTAAATGCATTTTACATTTCAAACTTAAAAAATACATTGTGCAACTTATATTTTCCTTAATTGGTAATTTAAAGTAGGTTTGCAACCCGAAATTTGCACAACTATGTATGATATAACTTTCAGGTTTCAACAGAAGGGGCTTGAGCCAATAACTTTATCCGGCATTGAAGCCGATCAGTCTATTTTAGAAGTGGCTTTAAAAAATGATATTGAATTGCACCACAATTGCGGCGGTGTTTGTGCATGCAGCACCTGCCATGTGTATGTAGAGCAGGGAGATGAATTTTTAGAAGAACTGAGTGATAAGGAAGAAGATTTTATTGACCGGGCCGTTAGTCCACGTATAAACTCCCGCCTGGGTTGCCAGTGTGTGCTGCAGGATGGCAGTGGAACTATTATTGTTACTTTGCCAGATCAGACACAGTTTTTGGGAGAATAAGGGCAATTAGCTAATTAGCTGATGTGGTAATGTGCTAATTCTTTAATTGCAAAGAGTTTTTAAAAATATTCAGATAATTTAACTTTAAAAAATTAGCTAATTAGCAAATCAGCAGATTAGCACATTAAATTCATTATGACTTTTGAACCCCCCATTAACTGGAGCGATTACGAAGATATTGCCATGAAACTGTACGAACGCTTTGGCGATGATTTTACCGAAAGTAAAATTTACCGCATCAGGTTTACCGATTTGTTAAAATGGGTGCTGGAAATTCCACGCTTTGAAGGCAAGGCCGAAGACAGTAATGAAGGCCACCTGGAAATGATACAAAGCAGTTGGGTGTATGAGTGGAGAGATAATCAAAAATAATTTTAGATTTTAGATTTACGATTGCAGATTTAAGGCCGTTTATATTCCGCATGTCAAATCTAAAATCTACAATCTAAAATCTACAATCCAAATGAGTGTTTTAGAAAAATTTAAAGCCATAAAAACCTTTGTTTTTGATGTTGACGGTGTGCTTACCGAAGGAAGTTTATTGATTTTAAATGATGGACAGATGGCCCGGCTGATGAATATTAAAGATGGCTATGCACTGCAACTGGCGATAAAAAAAGGGTATAGGGTTGTGATAATTTCCGGCGGTACTTCGGATGCAGTGCAGCAAAGATTAGAAAAGCTTAGCGTAAAAGATTGCTTTTTAAAAGTTGATAATAAAAAAGAAAAGCTGATGGAATATGTGGCTCAGCATCAATTGAATTGGAATGAGATTTTATTTATGGGCGATGATATACCTGATTATGTTCCCATGCAGTTAACCGGTTTGCCCTGTTGCCCGGCTGATGCTGTTGCAGAGATAAAACAGATTTCTCAATACATTTCGCCCGTTGCAGGCGGCAAAGGCTGCGCCAGAGATGTAATTGAAAAAGTATTGAAACTGAATGGCCATTGGGATCTGGATACCGCCATTGCAGCAAGGTAATGCTGTTTTTAAGCTGTCAATGCTTATTTTCGCTTTCACAAATTTTTCATGAAATTAATAAATGCCTTTTTAAGACTGGTTCGCCTGCCAAACCTGGTTATGATTGCTGTAACGCAGGCATTATTTTATCTTACGCTTGTTCATCCTTTTTATGCCAGCCATGCAGATTATTTCAGCCGTTTTAGAAACAGGTATTTCTTAATGCTGATGGTATCATCTTTATTAATTGCGGCAGCAGGCAATATCATCAACGATTATTTCGACCGCAACATTGATGAAATAAACAAACCCCAAAAAAAAATTATTGATAAACTGATAAAAAGACGATGGGCCATTGTAATGCATATCGCTTTTTCTCTCATTGCAATTCTGTTGGGTTTTTATGTTGATTCTCAATCACCGGTTTTCTGGCTGGGTTTTTCCAATACTATTTGTGTGTTGTTATTATTTGCTTATAGCATCAGTTTAAAAAAGAAATTACTGGTTGGTAATGTATTAATTTCTTTACTTACTGCCTGGGTTATAATAGTTTGTTTTTTTTGTTACTACCGTAGTTTTGGTTGCCATAATTGCGAACCATCGCAATGGAATGCTGCATTACGCCGCTTTATGCGGATCAGTTTTTTATACGCCGGCTTTGCTTTTGTAATTTCGCTTATAAGGGAAGTGGTTAAGGATATGGAAGATATTGAAGGCGATAAAAAATACGGATGCAAAACAATTCCTATTGCCTGGGGCATACCAGCCAGCAAGGTTTTTGTGGCAGTTTGGCTGGTTGTTTTAATTGGCATGATAAGCATTTTGCAGATTTATGTTTGGCAGCTTGGCTGGTATTGGAGTATTGGGTATGCGGTTGTGCTGATAATTGCTCCTTTACTGTGGACACTGCGAAAACTATACCAGGCGCAGGTTACAAAAGATTATCATCAGTTGAGTACTGTGATAAAGCTGGTAATGCTGGCAGGCCTTGTATCTATGATATTCTTTAAAATTTATTCTTAAAAAACCTTATAGGTTTATAAACGCCTTAAAGGTTTATTGTTATGCAAAAAATTATTTTAGCTTCCCAATCGCCAAGGCGAAAACAGTTATTGGAATGGGCCGAAGTGCCTTTTGAAATTATTGTTAAAGAAACTGATGAATCTTATCCTGATTATTTATCTATTGATGAAATTGCCATACACATTGCCAGAAATAAAGCTTTGGCAATACAATCTTCCATTGCTAAATCAACCCCAATAATTGCTGCAGATACCATCGTTGTTTTGGAAGGCCGCATCATCGGCAAACCAAAAGACAGAGCAGATGCCATAAATATCCTCACTTCTTTATCCGGAAAAAGGCATAAGGTTGTTACCGGCGTTGTTATTTTACAAGGCCAAAAAGAAATTGCCTTTGCGGAAACCACCGAAGTGAATTTTCATGAATTAACGCTGGCACAGATTGAATTTTATGTTGACAATTACAAACCTTACGATAAAGCAGGTGCTTACGCCATACAGGAATGGATTGGTGTTGTGGGCATTAAAAAAATCACCGGCGATTTTTACAATGTGATGGGCTTGCCGGTGAGCAGGGTGGTGCAAGCCGTTAATTCGTTAATCCGTTAATTTGTATATTAGTATTTTAATTGTAACGTATACCAATTAACGGATTAACCAATTAACTTTTATGACAGAGCGGCTGCTGCAATACATCTGGCAATTTCAATACTTTAACCGTGCTGGTTTAATTACTGAAGAGGGCGAGGAGTTACAAATTATTCATCCCGGCACCTACAACACAAACCAGGGCCCCGATTTTACCGATGCTAAAATAAAAATTAATGAAACCCTTTGGGCCGGCAGCATAGAAATACACACAAATACATCCGACTGGAAAAACCATAAACATAGCGGCGATAAAAATTATAAAAATGTAATTCTGCATGTGGTTTGGCAATACGATACCGATTTAAAACTTCCCTGTTCTACTTTTATTTTGCAGGATAAAGTGCCCAAACTGTTGCTGGGCAGGTATGATGAACTGATGAACGCAGATAATTTTATTGCCTGCCAAAAACACATTCAGCAAATAAATACAATTACCTGGCAAAACTGGAAGGAGCGGTTGCTGATTGAAAGGCTTGAGAAAAGAAC
Organism: Chitinophagaceae bacterium; assembly: GCA_043756605.1. Classification (GTDB taxonomy): domain Bacteria; phylum Bacteroidota; class Bacteroidia; order Chitinophagales; family Chitinophagaceae; genus Ferruginibacter. The sequence continues at coordinate 3,969 of JAYURR010000011.1, read as the reverse complement.
ACAGCTCATCTTCGATCATCTTAAAAAAACAAATAACCACTGGGAAGAAACATTCTGGTGGCTGCTGGCTAAAAATTTCGGTGTAAAGCTTAACAGCATTGCTTTTGAAAAAATGGCACAATCTGTTTCAATCAACATACTGGCAAAACATAAAGATCAGATTCATCAATTAGAAGCGTTGCTGTTTGGTCAGGCTGGTTTGCTTGATGCTGATTTTACAGAAGACTATCCCATACTCCTCCAAAAAGAATATCAATTTTTAAAAAAGAAATACAACCTCCAAAAAATTGAAGGCTCGCTGATATTTTTAAGAATGCGGCCATCAAATTTTCCTACAATCAGGCTTGCGCAACTGGCAATGCTGGTGCATAGTAGTCTGCATCTTTTTTCAAAAATTAAGGAAGGAAAAGATGTAAAAAGCATCAAAAAATTATTAGAAATTACTGCCAACGATTACTGGCACTATCATTATACATTTGATGAAACCTCTGCTTTTAAAATGAAAAAATTAGGTGAGCAGATGATTGATAATATTCTCATCAATACCGTTGTTCCCATCCTTTTTGCGTATGGGCATTACCACAACGAAAATATTTATAAAGACAAAGCTTTGCAATGGCTCGAAGATATTAAAGCAGAAAAAAACAGCATCAGCACCGGTTTTGCTTCTTTATATGTAGAAAATAAAACTGCATTTGACTCGCAGGCTTTGATACAACTAAAGAACGAATACTGTAACAAAAAGCGTTGCCTGGATTGCAGTGTAGGAAATAAGCTATTGAAGAACCAATGAGTTTTTTTAAACCTTCGGTTGAAATAAAAATTGCCACAGAAACACGGAAGCACAAAAGGTGCTGAAAACAAAAGTGTATTGCCAAAGCAGACTGCCAAGTTCCTCCTTTAGGGGGCGGAGGGGGTTCGATACTCAATCCTCACCTCCAGATCGGGATGTAAACTTTTTGCAACCGGGCAATTATCGCCAACTCTTTGTAAAATGGTGCGGTCTTTTTCTTCTAATTGTAAATTTTCCGGAAAAGAAAGTATTACTTCAATTTTACCAATTCTGCGGGGATCACTCAACATGTGTTTGGTAACCGCAATGCTGGTTCCTGATAGATCAATTTCCATATCATTGGCCTTTAATGCCATAGTTGTAACCACGCAGGTTGCCAACGCCACACAAAGCGTATCCGTGGGGCTAAAGCGTTCGCCCTTGCCACGGTTATCCGTTGGCGCATCCGTTTCAATTACAGTACCGCTTTGTAAATGGGTACATTCGCATCTTAAATGTCCTTTATAAACAATGGAGGCAGTCATTTGTTAAAGTTTTAAATATTGAAGATTTTATTGTTTAAAATGCAGCGGTTGTTAGTGCAAATGTATCATCTTTAACGAGTAGATAGTATTTTTGCATAAATTTACGTTAGTAAAAAAATTACATGAAGAAAGTATTAATTATTATAGCATTATTTGGCTTTTCAATTGCTGCATTCTCGCAGGAAACACCAAAATCTTCAAAAAAATCCCGTAAGGATGCCAAGCGGGAAAAATTAAATGCACAGATTAAGGCGGAAGAGGAAGGTGTAATTGCCTACCGCAAGCATTATGCATTTGGTGTAAAATTAATTTCTGACGGGTACGGTATTTCATTTGAAAAAGGATATTCCAAATCTCCTAAAAAAGCCACTTTATTTCAATTGGAAATTGCAGAACGTAAACACCAAAAGGAGGAAAAGCAAAGTAATCCTAATCCGGGAGTATCAACCTCTCCAATAATTTATGGAAAAATTAATTTCTTTTATCCGGTTAAACTGGGCGTACAAAAACAATTTTTGTTGGGTAATAAAAGTAATAAAAATGGGGTGAGTATAACGGCTAATATTGGCGGTGGTTTAGCACTTGGTTTATTGAGGGCTTACGAAGTTGAGGTTGATAAGAATGGACAACGTGCTTTTGTGAGATATGATTCGGAAGATAGTCTGCTCTTTAGGAGTGGTCCATTTTACGGCGGTCCGGGCCTGAGCAAAGGATGGAACCACTTGAAGTTTACACCCGGCCTGTATGTTAAGCCAGGCCTGCGTTTTGATTATGGCCGCTATAACGATCTGGTTGCAGCCATTGAAGTTGGCCTTGCTGCTGAATTTTATGCAAAAAAGATACCGCAGATGATTGATAATAAAGAAAAACAATTTTTCTTTTCGGCGTACTTTACCGTTTTATTTGGTAAGAGAAAATAAGCCTTGAAACCGTTTTAATAATCAGAATTAAGCTCGATGATAGAATTACCCGTAATTGACGGAATGATAGAACAAAAACCCAAAAAACCCAATTGGTTAAGGGTTAAATTACCCATTGGAGAAGAGTACCGCCATGTGCGTAAGCTAGTTGACACACACAAACTACATACCATTTGCGAAAGCGGCAACTGCCCAAATATGGGTGAATGCTGGGGCGAAGGCACAGCAACTTTTATGATACTCGGTAATATTTGTACCCGCAGTTGCGGATTTTGCAACGTAGCCACGGGCCGGCCTTTGGAAGTTGATTGGGATGAACCGCAACGTGTGGCCGAAGCAATTAACCTGATGAAAGTTAAGCATGCTGTAATAACCTCTGTTGACAGGGATGAACTGAAAGACGGCGGAAGCATAATCTGGTACAATACCATTAAAGCAGTTAAAGCTTTAAACCCAACCACAACATTAGAAACACTAATACCCGATTTTAAAGGCAACAAAGAAAACATACATCGCATTATTGATGCTGCTCCGGAAGTGGTGAGTCACAATATTGAAACCACCGAACGCCTTACACGCCAGGTTCGCATACAGGCCAAATACAGGCAAAGCCTGGAAACACTTAGGATTTTAAAAGAAGGCGGCATGCGTACCAAAAGTGGCATTATGCTGGGCCTTGGCGAAGAAAAAGAAGAAGTGATACAGACTTTAAAAGATTTAAAAGCTAACAATGTTGATGTAGTTACGATTGGTCAGTATTTGCAACCAACAAAAAAACATTTATCTGTAGCCCGTTTTGTGCACCCTGATGAGTTTGCCGAGTTTAGAGAAATTGGTTATAGCCTTGGATTGGATTATGTGGAGAGTGGTCCGCTGGTGCGTTCATCTTACCACAGCGAAAAACATGTGATACCGGGTTATGGAAAAAATAAATGGATGGAAGAGCAGGGTTTGTAGTTTGTGGTTTTTAAAATTCATAAGTTTATGCTGAAAAGCAAAACATCTAAAATATTAATAGCAGCCGGTTTATTACTGGCTGTTTGTTTTTTGTGTAATACAGTTTTGTTTGCGCAAGTAAAATGGGTTAATGTAGATGCTGATTACGCACCATTACCTGCAACGGTGCAGGTTTTTAAAACAACCGATAGCTTAGATGGCAAACCATTTATTGCTTATTATGTAAATGCAAAGCTGAAAGATAAAAAACTTGATTTTACAACCGATACCACGCTTGGCCGCAGATTAACTCCTTTACAATTTTTTGAAAAGAATGATAAACCATTGGTTGTGGTGAACTGTACTTTTTTCAACTTTGATAAAAACCAGAATTTGAGTGTGGTAATTAAAAATGGAAAATTAGTTGGCTACACTATTCATACAATACCCATGAGAGGTAAGGATACTTTTCAATACAGGCATCCGTTAGGGAGTGCATTGGGTATTGATAGGAAGAGAAATGCAGATGTGGCGTGGTTGTTTACCGATTCATCAAAATCATTTCCCTATGCACGACAATTTCCCAGACAGGTTTACAAAGATTCCGTAACAACTTTTCCTTACAATGATATTTCTGATAAAGTTATTTCAATACCGAATGATATTTTGGTCAGACATGGGAATTTTGATGAAATGTTGGAAAAATGGAAAATGAAAACTGCAATTGGTGGTGGACCTGTATTGGTTCAGGATGGCAAAATAAAAATCACCAACGAAGAAGAATTAAAATTCACCG
>JAYURR010000010.1:0-20749 GCA_043756605.1 Chitinophagaceae bacterium | reverse complement strand
ACTGTTTTCATCCCAAACAACCGTTCGCCATAACCACCATACATGTTACCGGCCCATTTGTAATATTCAAGAACAGGTAGATTATTTTCACCATAAACCGGCACTATATAACCATCGCCGGCATTGTTATCTTTTTCTTTAGCATCATTTGCCGAAAAGCCAAAAGCTATACAGGCGGTATTGCTGTCTGATTTAAAACTGCCGGAATGTACTGACCCCAACTGCAAAATTTTTGGCTCTAAAACTTTAGCTCCTTTTTTATTAAACAGGTAAATCAAAATATCTACCTTCTTTTCATCAATTAACGGCGATAGTTTACTATCAAACTTAAAACTTACCGTTTGTCCGGCTTTGGGCATTTGGGGTTTAAATGTTAAGGCATCAAATTTTACCTGGGCAAAAACTGCAGCCAGCGAAAAGGTTAAACATAACGTAATGAGCACTTTTTTCATTTGGGAGTAGTTTTAAGTATGGAGAATAAAAGTAACCGTAAACGGAGATAATCACAACTAAAACATTGTTAATAAAATTTAACAGCCTGCCCGTATGTTAAATAATCATGAATAACAAGCTGTCAATCTTTGTTAACGCATTATACAACAGCAGTTTAACGCCGCAAGTTTAATTTGCTTTAAAGCCTTGCCATACGGCTTTTTTAGACTACCTTTGCGGCCTTAAAAACAGCTACAAGAAATGATTTGCAATGGACAGGCCCTATTGGCTCTCCTGCAAAATACAGCTTGCCGCTACAAGATTAGTATTATGGATATTCGCAACATCGCAATTATTGCCCACGTAGATCACGGTAAAACAACATTGGTAGATAAAATTCTGCACAGCACAAATATTTTTCGTGATAACCAGGAAACTGGTGAATTGATCATGGATAATAACGACCTGGAAAGAGAACGTGGTATCACCATCTTCAGTAAAAACGTTTCGGTTACTTACAAAGGCGTTAAAATAAATGTTATTGATACACCTGGTCACAGTGACTTTGGTGGTGAGGTTGAGCGTGTTTTAAAAATGGCCGATGGCGTTTTGCTGTTGGTTGATGCCTTTGAAGGCCCCATGCCGCAAACACGTTTTGTGTTGCAAAAGGCATTGCAATTAGGTTTACATCCTATCGTAGTTATAAATAAAGTTGATAAAGCAAACTGCCGCCCTGATGAAGTGCATGATGCGGTTTTTGAATTGTTCTTTAACCTGGATGCTACCGAAGAGCAGCTTGATTTCCCAACGATTTACGGCAGCAGCAAAAATGGCTGGATGAATACTTCGTTAACGGAAACTGATAATATTTTTCCTTTGCTGGATGCTATTTTAGAGCATGTACCGGAGCCTAAAGTAAATGAAGGCACAACCCAAATGCAGATCACTTCTTTGGATTATTCTTCTTTTTTAGGAAGAATTGCAGTTGGTAAAGTGGCAAGAGGAACTGTAAGAGAAGGACAACAGATTGCATTGGTGCAGGCTGATGGCGGCATTAAAAAAATGAAAGTAAAAGAACTATATACTTTTGAAGCGCTTGGTAAAAAGAAGGCAACAGAAGTAAGTGCAGGAGATATTTGTGCAATAGTTGGTTTGGAAGAATTTAATATTGGGGATACGATTTGTGACGTTGAATTTCCGGAAGCATTACCGGTTATCAGTGTAGATGAGCCAACGATGAGTATGATGTTCAGCATTAACAACTCACCATTCTTTGGCCGTGAAGGTAAATTTGTAACCTCACGTCATTTGCGTGACAGGCTGATGAAAGAAACTGAAAAAAACCTGGCTTTACGTGTTGAAGATTCTGACAGTGCAGATAGCTTTTTGGTTTATGGCCGTGGTATTTTGCATTTGGGTATTTTGATAGAAACCATGCGTAGAGAAGGTTTTGAATTAACTGTTGGTAACCCACAGGTTTTGGTAAAAGAAATTGATGGTAAAAAATGTGAGCCTTATGAAAACCTGGTAGTTGATGTACCTGCTGAATTTAGTGGTAAAGTAATTGACCTGGTTACACAACGCAAAGGCGAAATGCTGATCATGGAAAGCAAAGGCGAAATGCAGCATCTGGAATTTGATATTCCATCACGTGGGTTGATTGGCTTGCGTAGCAATATGCTTACTAACACGGCTGGTGAAGCTGTAATGGCGCACCGCTTTACTGATTACAGGCCATGGAAAGGAAATATTCCTGGCAGAAGTAATGGTGTGCTACTATCTAAAAATACAGAAAGAACAACCGGTTACTCTATTGATAAATTACAGGACAGAGGAAGATTTTTTGTTGATCCGGGAGATGAGGTTTATGTAGGACAAATAATTGCCGAGCATATTAAGCCAGGAGATTTAAATGTAAATGCTACGGAGCCTAAAAAATTAACCAATCACCGTGCAAGCGGTAGCGATGATGCCAGCAAGGCTGCTCCCAAGATTATGATGACTTTAGAAGAGTGCATGGAGTATATACAGCAGGATGAGTGTATTGAAGTAACCCCAAAAAGCATTCGTATGCGTAAAGTGATACTGGATGAGAACGAACGCTCAAGAGTTTCAAAGCAAATGAAGAGCGAACCGGCATAACGCTGGCGAAGAAGTATATAAACGAATAATGCATTTTATTTAACAACCTGGAAATTTTTTTCCAGGTTTTTTTATTCTACTTTTCTAAAAAATTAAAATATGAAAACAATATTTACATTTTTTCTTTTATTTTATTCTGCAGCCTTATCTGCACAGCCAACCCCCAATCAAAACCTCAATCTGTCTTTTGATAAAACAGATTCTGCCGGCCGTATTACCGGCTGCAGTTTTCAATGGGATAAAAACGGCTACTTCACTTATAAAGATGATTCTGTAAAAATAGATGGAACTAATTCAATCCGTATTCAAAATTTAACATCCGATGCAGAAGGAAAATTTGCGCCGGTAACATTTTCTTTGCCTGCAAATTTTTCAGCAAAAAAAATTACACTCAAAGGTTTTATTAAAACAGAAAATGTAAATAATGGATATGCCGGTTTGTGGTTAAGGGCCGATGCAGGTACCAATGCTGCAGGTTTTGGCAATTTAGGCGAAGCTGCACCAAAGGGCAATACCGACTGGAAAAACTATACTGTAACCATTAAAATGGATAAGGATGTTACAAAACTTGTTTTTGGCGGCCTGCTGGCAGGCAGTGGCAAAGCCTGGTTTGATAAGTTTGAATTGTATGCAGATGATAAACCGATTGATAAAGTGGAGTGGCAGGCAGTAAAAGTTGAAAATTCAACAGCAAAATCAAATGTACGGTTAGATAGTTTGCTTACTAAACAACAAACCGAAAACCTGTATGTGCTTGCAAAGGTTTGGGGCTTTTTAAAATACCATCATCCTGATGTAGCAAAAGGTAAAAGCAACTTTGATGAATCACTTTTTACAATCATGCAACCCATTGCCAATGCAGCTTCTGCCCAAAAAAGAAATGAGCTATTGCTGAACTGGATAAATACTTTAGGGGATGAAACCGAATATAAACCTGCGGCAGAACTGCCCGTAAAGGATGTGCAAATAAAACCAAACATTGGCTGGATCAACGATGAACTTTTGTTCAACGATGCCGTAATTATTAAACTCAATAGTATTTATGCTCATCGGAACCGATCTGATAATGCCTATATAAAACTGATGCCGGGCGTTTTAAATCCAAATTTTGATGGCGAGGAAAAATATGTGGCCATGGCCGGAGATGATGAAGGATTAAAAATGCTGGGGCTTTTTCGCTACTGGAACATTATCGAATATTTTTTTCCATCTAAATATTTAATTAAGGAAAACTGGGATGAGTTGCTGAAAGAATTTATTCCGCAATTTGCTGCCGGCAGAACCTCGTTGGCTTATAAACTCAACTGCCTTAAATTAATAAACCGTATTCACGATACACATGCATCAATAAGTGGCGATAAAGAACTTGGCAGCTATTTTGGTACCAAGGCTGCTGTTGTAAAAGCAAGGATGATTGAGCGAAAACTCATCGTAACACTAATAATTGATGAAACATTGGGGAAGAAAGAAACCATTCAGGTGGGCGATGAAATTGTATCAGTAAATGGCAAAACAATTGCTCAGTGCCGCAAAGACATGGAAGAAATACTTTGTGCTTCAAACCCAAGTGCAGCGGATAGAAACTTTGCATCAGCTTTTTTACTACGTGGAAACGGAGATTCGCTGCCAATTACTTACATGCATGATGGGTTATTAAAAAACGGCAGCATACAATTATATCCGATGCAAACTGTAAATGCTTCATCAATGAAAAAATATAATGATGCTTCAACTTATAAGTTGCTGAACGATTCAATCGGCTATATAACCCTGGCAACAATAAAAACTACCGATCTTAAAACAATTTTTAAAACATTTGAAAACACCCGTGGTATTGTAATTGATATACGGAATTACCCATCGGAGTTTATGCCATTTGCCATGGCCCAATACATTAAGCCGGAGCCTACGCCATTTGTAAAATTTACAAATGGCAATATCGATAATCCTGGGCTTTTTACTTTTAAATACAGCTTAAGTAACGGCTCAAAAAATAAGGATTACTACAAAGGCAAAATAGTAATCCTAATTGATGAGCGTACGCAAAGCCAGGCAGAATACACAACCATGGCATTGCGTACGGCACCCAATGCGGTTGTTATGGGCAGCCAGACTGCGGGTGCAGATGGCAATGTAAGTTTGATTCATTTTCCGGGAGGTTTTGGAAGTTACATTTCCGGCATCGGTGTTTTTTATCCGGATGGAAAAGAAACGCAGGGTATTGGCATTGTTCCGGATATTGAAGTAAAACCTACCATTGCAGGAATAAAAAAAGGAACGGATGAACTGCTTGAAAAAGCGATGCAATATATCAGCGCAAACAAATAAAGCGTTAAGTTATTTATTAGCGATGCCATAAAAATATTTAGAATTATGTTTGTGCTAATATTTAAATTATGAATGCTGAAAATTGTATGCTTTCCATTATAATGCCTTGCTATAATCATGGCGTATATTTACAGGATGCATTGGAAAGTATAGAGCCGGAAAAAATTGAATACCCTTTTGAAGTAATTATTGTTGATGATGGCTCAACCGACACCATCACTTTGGAAAAGCTGGAGGCTTTAAAGCAACAGGGATATAAGGTGATTCATCAAAAGAACGGAGGGCCTGCTGCCGCCAGAAATACCGCCATTAAACATGCAACTGGCAAGTACATACTGCCGCTGGATGCTGATAACAAGATTACGCCTGCCTATGTTAACACCGGCATTGCAATTTTAGAAAAAGGCGAATACCAGATAGCTTATTGCACACCTCAGTTTTTTGGTGATATTGGTGATGGCTCCAGAATATTTAAAGCAAAGCCGTTTGATATAAGTGAAATACTTGAAGCCAATTATATTGACAGTTGCTCTATTTTTTTAAAGGAAGTATGGATTAAAAATAATGGATTTGATGAAGCCATACCACATTATGGACATGAGGATTGGGAATTCTGGATCAATGCTTACAGCAACGGGTTTAATTTTTATTTTATTAAAGATAAACTGTTTGCCTACCGCATTGTAAACGGCTCTGTAATTACAAAATTTGCAGATGATAAAAAATTAGCCGAAGATCATTTGTATATGGTTGAAAAGCATAAAGCACTTTTTTTGAACCAATATGTAAAACTCAGTTACATTAAAAGAAAATACACAAGGGATATAAACCGGCTGCTTATTGCCCCATTTTTATTTTTGGGATATAAAATCAATATCATTAAAAGTCCGTTTAAAAAAGCCGAGGAAAAATTTAAGATGCTTCGTTAAGCAGTCTTAATTTTTTTTGTAGAAATATGAGTAATAACTTTTGCCAACTAAAGTGTAACCCAGGTTTTTCATAAACAGATCAAGCTCCGAGTTTAAGTATTTTTCCACTTCAATAATATGCGATTCAAGTATGATGATGGTAGGCTGATATTTTTCCCAATCATTCGATTTTAATACTTCCATTTCCAGTCCTTCGGTATCAATGGTTAAAAAATCTATGGTGGTTCCCTTGGGTAAATGTTCATCCAGTATAGATTTAAGAGGAACTGTATCAATTTTTATTTTCTTTACTTCGGGCCTTACCAGTTTTGCATCTACATATTCTTTGGCCTTGGCTTCATTAAATGTATTGTAGGCAGGCTCATTAAATGAATAATACAACAACTGCTCTTCTTTTAATGATACACCCTTCTGAATATTTATATCTCTTTTTCTATACTTTTTAAACAGTGGCGCAGCTTCAGGCAGGGGATCAATGTTTATACCGGACCAGCCCTTTTTGTAAAAAAAACAGGTGTTCGAAAACCGGAACGGATGATGTGCCCCCACATCTACATAAACTCCCTTTTGCTTATGCTCAAAAAACCTGTTTATAATCATATCCTCACCTTCCTGTGCGTAAGATGTTTTGGCATGTTTATAAGCGGGAATTATTTTTTTAATTTCTTTTTTTAAAAAAGTAAGCAGCATGTTTAAATTGTTTATGTAGATCGGCATTTAAATGACAGCTACAAATTTAATTGAATGGTTTTAATAGTTTGGTTTAAAAAACATTTTTAAGCTGTAAAGTATTTTTCTGTACATGGGTTTGTTTTTAATAACCAAAAGTGTGTTTATGTTTTTAAAGAAGAAACTACTGCGTTTAAAACTAAGTTTATGTGTAAATAACAGTAACAGCTGCTGCAAAATATTTTTGGTTTCCGTATTCGTTATTGGAGCATCATTCATCACTTTTAATTCAGCCAGTTTAATTTCAAACTTTTCTTTTTTTGTTTTTCTTGCTTTTTTGTTTTTTGATTTGCCGGCACCAATGGCATTGCTATCGTGCTGGCGGTAATGTACCAGTGGCATATCAACGTACTTAATGCCGTTGCTGGCTGCTGCACAAAAACTTATCCATCTGTCAAACATGATCTCTTGCGGAATGGGTGAAATTTTACGGGCAAAATCAGCTTTCATCAATATGGTGTGGCCCGGCACACAATTACCCATTAAAAAGGGGCTGCCATCATAATAGGATTGTAAATTCATCAATGATTTAAAATCTTTGTGTAGTGATTGCCCGTTTTTATCAACCAGCAGCGAGTTGGAATAAATAGCATCTTCAACCCCAAGCTGGCTTATCAGTATTTCAATTTTGTTTAGTTGCCATATATCATCCTGATCGGCAATGGCAATAAAACTGCCCGAAGCTTTTTTAAAAGAATTTTCAAAAGTTTTTGTTACGCCGGTATTTTCAGCATTTATAAAAAGCGTTATAAACTTGTATTTAAGCTGAAACTCTTTGATTAGTTGTACTGTATTGTCAGTTGAGGCATCATCTGTTATTACAATTTCAATATTAGGGTAGGTTTGGTTAACGATACTTTCTAACTGAGTTACAATAAATTTTTCTCCGTTATAAGTTGCCATGGCAACAGATACCAGCGAAGCCGTGTTTACCATTAAAGTTTGTTTGAGATAAAGATAGATAAAACGCTGCCAAGTAAGAATAGTTATAAAGCAACACGTAATTAAACATAAAATTAAAGCAGACTTGTAAACAGACAAAGAAACCTATTGCATGGCATCAATTTTTTTCTTTAATCCACCCGCCATTCTTTCATTTACTTTCAGCAATGCTTCGTACTGCTGTATGGCACCTTCCTTGTTTTTTAATTCCAGGTAACAATAACCCGAATAAAGCAATGCAACATCTACAACCGAAACTGCCAGATTCTTTTTTAACTGCTCAATACACTCCGCAAACTTTTTTAAAGAGCGGTAGGCATGGCCCAACTCTCCATAAGAAGGTTTATAAGTATTGTCTATTTCAAGCGATTTAACTGCGTATGGTATTGCCTTATCGTATTGCTGCTTTGCATTGTAAATCCAGGCAAGGGCATAGTAGGTTTCTTTGTTGGTTTTATCAAGCTGTTCGGCAGCGTTGTAATAAATAATTGCCGAGTCGTAATTTTTGCTGGCATCCCGGTAAATTTTACCCATCCCTATTAAAGCAGCAGTGTATCCGGGGTTAATTTCAAGCGCCTGGTTGTAATTGTAAATAGCCATGTTCATATTGCCGCCGCCAGCATAAATATTGCCCATCTCCACGTATGCCGAATCCAGTTTTTTATCGGCCAAAACGGCCTTTGCAAATGAATTGAGGGCTTCATTATAATTGCTGCTTTGCTTAAAAGCCATGCCGGCTTTGTAAAATACCAGAGCTTTACTCCTTTGGGCGTTTGCTGTAATAAATAAGATTGAACAGATTAAAACAGGTATAATTCTTTTCAACATAATTTATTTTATTTGCTGCAAAATAAAGGCATATTCAGTTTTTCTGATAAATTTTTTCGTTAATTTCTGTTAAACAGATGTTTTCCAACCGGGTAGTAGCCGTACCTTTGTAACATCAAATGAAACATATTTTAAACATATCGATACTGCTTTTTTTAGCTTTATTTATTTCCTCAACATTGCAGGCCCAGTGTGCAGTTTGTTCTAAAACGGCCTTGCAGCTGGGCGAAAAACCGGCACAGGGGCTAAACTCCGGCATACTTTATTTAATGATGACGCCCTTTGCCATTGTTGGCTTTATTGGCTACCGCTGGTGGAAGGGTAATAAGAAGTTTGAGGCGGAAGAAGTAATGGGCAATAAGCAATAGGCAATTTGCAATGAGCAATCTTTCTTCGCTAAACCCGCCTGCAGTAAGCAAGGCTATGGATGACAGATCAATAGTAATTTTTAATAAAGGCATATAAATTAAAATCTGCTCCTGCGGCTTCAATCTTTTGTTTAAGCTCGGCCTTATCAATTGTAATCATTTTCTTTTGCTGTATCAGGTGAAAAGCTTTTTCAGCCAACAACCACGATCTTTTTTCTTTATCTTTTACAACATTAAAAGAGTTGGTAATTGTTTTTAATAATTCAACAATCCCTTCTTTTTGCAATGCAATGGTTTTTATAACCGGCACCGGCATGGTATGATTGCTAAAAGCAGGGGCCAGCATCAACCTTAAATTCTTTACAAAAATATCGGCATCGGGCCTGTCGGCTTTGTTTACAACAAAAACATCGGCAATCTCCATCAGTCCGGCTTTCATGGTTTGCACTTCATCTCCGGCTTCGGGCACCACCACCACTATAGTAATATCTGCCAGGCCGGCAATTTCAATTTCGCTTTGGCCAACGCCAACAGTTTCTACAATAATATAATCAAACCCGGCAACCTTCATCAGGTCGCTTATCTCAATAATTTTTGGATGCAGGCCACCCAACGAGCCACGGGTAGCAAGCGAACGGATAAATACTTTTGGATTATTATACCATTCGCTCATTCGTATGCGGTCGCCAAGTAAGGCTCCTAAATTAAACGGTGAGGAAGGATCAACACAAATTACGGCTACGGATTTTCCTTCATTAACAAGAAGCCCAATCAGGGCATCTACCAAGGTGCTTTTACCAGCACCGGGCGGGCCTGTAATGCCGATGATTGGTGTTGGCGATGGCGGCAATTGCTGCAACAGGTGTTCGTAACCGGCTACTTCATTCTCAATATAAGAAATGCAACGGGCCAGAGTTTTGGCATTGCCGTTTTTAATTTCATTTATCTGTTGCTGCCACATTAAACAAATTTCAATTTTCTAATTTCAAATTCCAAATAATACCATCTTTATTTCACAAATAGTCCAACGAACTACGGTGAAATATTAGATGGTATTATACCGATAGCAAAAAACTTCTAACTAAATACTGGTATAATCGGTATAAATTAAGTTTACAACTTTGGCAAAGTTTCTAACTGAGCTTTTTTATTGTTTCTTTGCAGCATGGATATATCGGTTGTTATCATTACAAAGAATGAAGCACATATAATTGCCAATACCTTGCAAAGTTTGCAAACGGTTACCCACGATATTGTAATTGTTGACAGTGGCAGCACAGATGATACAGTTGCCATTTGTAAAAAAATGAATGCAAGGGTAATTGAAACCGATTGGAGCGGTTATGGAATAAATAAAAATAAAGGCATTGAAGCAGCAAAACATGACTGGATTTTAAACCTGGATGCCGATGAAGCTATAGATGCCGAGTTGCGGGAAAGCCTTTTGCAGCTTGCATTAACGAATGATGAAGAAGTATTTGATATGCGATTCAAAAACTTTTTCTGTAATAAATGGATACGTTTTGGCGAATGGGGTTTCGATTGGCATATCCGGCTCTTTAACCGCAAAAAAGTGCATTGGAATAATGTGGCAGTGCACGAAAACCTGGTTTTTTCAAAGGATGTAATTGTAACAAAACTAAAAGGAAATATCCTGCATTACACAGTACAAAACCGCCGGGAATATGATGCGAAAACAGATCATTACGCCAGGATGAATGCAAAAAAATATTTTACTGCAGGTAAAAAACCAAGTTGGTTTAAACAATACTTTTCGCCGGCATTTGCTTTTATGCAGCATTATATTTTCCGGCTGGGATTTTTAGACGGCAAGGAAGGATTTATTATAGCAAAAACAACAGCACGATATACTTTTTTAAAATACCTGTATTTAAAAGAGATGACTAACAATAAAATTTGATTTACCCATGACCAATTTTATTCCCATTTTTCCTTTAGCAATTGTTGTTTACCCAGGCGAGAAACTTAACCTGCATATTTTTGAACCTCGTTATAAACAACTTATTGCTGAAAGTTTTGCAACCCAAAAACCATTTGGCATACCATCGGTTATTGATGATAAAATAAACGAAATGGGTACGCTGGTGCAGGTAAAAGAAATAAGCCAGTTTTACGAAGATGGTAAAATGGATATTAAAACCGAGGGCCTGCAGGTTTTCAAAATGCTGGAAGCTATTCATGAATTACCCGATAAATTATACAGCGGTGCCATTGTAAATTATCCGGATAATAAAGAAAGAGGAAACAGAACCCAGATGAATGGCATAATAAAAGGTATAAAAGAGTTACACAAGTTGCTTAATATAGAAAAGAAATTTATAAAAACAGATGAAGAGCTGTGGAGTTATGATGTGGCGCATCATGCAGGCTTATCGCTGCAGGAAGAATATGAATTGCTGGAACTGCTGCACGAATCGCAAAGGCAGGAATATTTAAAACGGCATCTTACCAAAGTAATACCTGTACTGGCCGAGATGGAACTACTGAAAGAAAAAGTAAAGCTGAACGGGCATTTTAAAAATTTGAAAGGGCTCAATTAAGTTTAGTTAAATGGGTTTAGGGAGGTTTAGAAAGTTTAGTTCAGCATTGTTTATGTTAAACCTCCCTAAACCCTCTAAACTTCCCTAAACTTCCCAAAACCAACTTGTATGACAAAAACCATTTGTTTCGATTTTGGAAACACCCGCCTGAAAGCGGCCATTTTTGAAAATGAAAATTTTTCGCAAGAGATTGTCTTGCCAGATGATGATGTTGCAACCATTGAAAAACTATTGGCAGATCATCAGCCTCAGAAAACAATCCTGTCTTCTGTAATTGAGCACAACCCGGCAATTGAAAACGTATTAGCCTCAAAATCTGCTTTTCACAAACTCTCTCATCTTACCAAAGCAAATTTTACAACACCTGTGGGCAAGCCAGAAACTATTGGAGCCGATAGGCTAGCGCTTTCTGCAGCGGCCGTTCACTTTTATCCGGGTAAAAATAACCTGGTAGTTGCTTTGGGCAGTTGCATTACCTATAATTTTATAAATCAGTATGGCGCATTTATTGGCGGCAGCATTTCGCCAGGTATGGAAATGCGCTTTAAAGCCATGCAGGTTTTTACTGCAAAGCTGCCTTTGGTGCAAAAAGAGTTTAATTTTCCTTTAATTGGCTACGATACCAAAACAAATATGCAAAGTGGCGTAATTGCCGGCATAACATATGAAATTGATGGTTTTATAAACGAATATGCCCGTAAATACAGCAACTTTAACGCCGTTTTAACCGGGGGCGACACAAGCTATTTTGCGGGGCAACTTAAAAACAAGATATTTGCCGACCCTTATTTTTTATTTAAAGGATTATATGCACTCAGTGAAACTAACAACGGCTAAAATTTTAATGGTACTTTTTGTGGCTTGTGGCTTGCAAATGAGTGCAATAGCACAGGAAAATTCTCCTTATTCCAGATATGGATTGGGCGATCTTACCCCCAACCACAATGTTTTTACCCGGGGTATGGGTGGCATATCTGCAGGCGTGGCAGAGGCAAATGTTATCAACTTTACAAATCCGGCATCACTTGCTGTAATTGGTAATACCATTTTTGATGTGGGTACCGAAATAGATTACAGGATTTTAAAAAGCACCAATCCTGCCAAAAAATTTACATCGGCAAACACCTATGTTTCTTACCTGCAACTGGCATTTCCATTATCAACCAGAAAAATGCTGAAAAAAGGAATTACCTGGGGTATGAGTATGGGCATGAAACCGGTTTCTAAAATAAATTATAAGATAGAGAAAAATGAACGCCTAACCGGTATAGACAGTTTAAATACGCTGTATGAAGGCAGTGGCGGTGTTAACCAGGCACACCTGGGAACAGGCATAAAATATAAAAATTTAAGCATTGGTATTAATGCAGGTTATATGTTTGGTAGCAAAGATTACAGCACCAAGCTTTCTTTTAAAAACGATAGCACTTATTATTACCTTTCTAATTCTGAAAACAAAACCACCTTTGGAGGCTTTTTTATAAATGGGGGAATACAGTACGATCTTATATTGGGTAAAGATGCAAAAGATAATGTGACAAAAAGTTTAAGGTTGGGTGCATACGGAAATATGCAGCAGACTTTAAACGCCAATAATGATCTGATAAGAGAAACAGTGATTTATGATAATAGCGGTAACCCATTTCGTTTAGATAGTGTTTACATAGTAAATGACGTAAAAGGAAAAATAAAATTTCCGGCAATGGTTACAGTAGGGGCAGTTTATGAAGACCCACACTGGCTGATAGGTGCCGATTTTGATTATGGCAACTGGAAAAATTACCGTTTTTACGGGCAAACTGATGCGGTTCAAAATAACTGGACAATCAGGGTGGGTACACAATACTTTCCGGCAAAAGCAAATACGCCGGTAAAAAAATATTTTAATTTTGTAAAATACAGGCTGGGCGCCTATTATGGGCCTGATTATATTAAGACCAACGCAAACCGGCCCGAATATGGTTTTACCCTTGGTGCCGGTATGCCATTAACTTCATTAAGGCGAATCAGTTACTCAGGTGAGTATGTGGTTTTAAATACCGGCCTGGAATTTGGCAGCCGCGGCAACAAACAAACCAACCTGCGTGAAAACCTGGTACGTTTCAGTATAGGTGTTTCAATGAATGCCCGCTGGTTTCAAAAGCCTAAATACAATTAATGTAATTTGCCTGTTATGTACAGCTACAATAATTTTTCATGATGGTATATTTGCAAAGCATTTTCTGTTTTACTACCTGCATGAAAAAATTAAGCGTTTTACTTTATCTCTTTATAATTATATTTTTATTTTCTTGCGGCAACAGCGATAGCGAAGTAAAAGCATACAACAGCAAGAGCCTGGGCATTGAAGAAATAAAAAACGCCGATATCAACTACACTTTAGGTGGCAATGCAAAGGCAAAATTACAATCGCCATTGATGCTGCGGGTGCAGGATGCCAGCCCTTATGTTGAATTTCCTAAAAAATTGCACGTTGATTTTTTTAACGAGACCGGCAGCGTTGACAGCAGGCTGGATGCGCTTTATGGTAAATACCTGGAGCAGGAAAGCAAAGTGTTTTTAAAAGACAGCGTAAAGGTCATCAATATAAAAGGCGACACTTTATACTGTGATGAATTGTGGTGGGATAGAAACAGAAAGGGTAATGAATTTTATACCGACAGGCCTGTGCGTATAAGAACCAAAACACAAATTATTAATGGTGTGGGTATGGAGGCCAGGCAGGATTTTAAGGGCTATGTTATTAAAAAAGTTACGGGCATCATCAATGTGGCCAACTCTCAGTTTCCGGTTTACTAATTTGCATAAAAATTAAAAGTGCAGTTTTATTAAAATGCTTATTATACCATCTTTATTTCATGAGTAGTCCGTAAGGACTGCGTTGAAATATTAGATGGTATTATGCCGACAGAAACATCGTTGGACTATTTATAATGTAAAGTCGGTATTATATAATGTAGTAACAAAATTATAATAAGTAATAAAATGGCTATTCAGTATCTTTAGCAAGATAAAAAATCGCAAAAATTAATATGGAATATCGTCGTCTCGGAAAATCAGGTTTACAGGTAAGTGTACTTTCTTTTGGAAGCTGGGTAAGCTTTAGCAAACAGATAAATGATAAAGTGGCAGATGAACTGATGGGCGTTGCGTACGATAAAGGAATCAATTTTTTTGATAATGCCGAAGTATATGCACTGGGCGAAAGTGAAAAAATGATGGGTCGTGTTTTAAAAAAGAAAAAATGGGATCGCAGTTCTTACACCGTTTCATCAAAAGCATTTTGGGGATGGCGTGGTGCAAACAACAAGCCCAACCAAACCGGGTGCAGCCGCAAACACTTGCTGGAAGCCTGCGATGAGGCTTTGCAAAGATTGCAGTTAGACTATCTTGATCTTTATTTTTGCCACCGTGCCGATAAAAAAACACCGGTTGAAGAAACCGTGTGGGCAATGAACCATTTAATACAGCAAGGCAAAATAATGTACTGGGGCACCAGCGAGTGGAGTGGTGTAGAAATTATGGAAGCACACCGTATTGCAGAAAAATTCAGGTTAATTGGCCCCACCATGGAGCAGCCACAATACAATTTATTTGAGCGTGAAAAAGTAGAGAAAGAGTTTTTAGAAATTTATAAAAACGTTGGCCTGGGTACCACCATCTGGAGCCCGCTGGCATCGGGGCTTTTAACCGGCAAGTACAACGATGGCATACCCAAAGGCAGCCGCTTTGCTTTAGAAGGTTTTGATTGGCTGAAGGAAAGATGGGTGATGGATGATAAGGTTAAAAAAGTAAAAAAACTTACTGAACTGGCTACAAAATTAAATGTAAGCACCGCATCATTAAGTATTGCCTGGTGTATAAAAAACCCAAATGTAAGCACTGCCATTTTGGGCGCAACCAAAAAAGCGCAGTTGCTCGATAATTTAAAAGCACTGGAAGTTATTACCATGCTTACGCCCGATGTAATGGAAAAGATTGAAACAATTATGAAAACAAAACCAGCTTTACCCGAGTTTTAAAATGGCTGCATTAATATTATATGGTATTCCCAATTGCGATACCACAAAAAAAGCAATGACATTGCTGAAACAGAAAAGCGTTGATTTTTCTTTTCACGATTATAAGCAACAGGGCATTACCATAAAAAAGCTTGAGGAGTGGTGTGAAAAAATAGGCTGGGAAACAATACTTAACAAACGCAGCACAACCTGGCGTGAGCTGGATGAGGCTGATCAAAAGAAAGTTATCAATCAAGCCACAGCCATAAAACTGATGATGAAAAATAACAGTATCATTAAAAGACCGATCATTGAGTTAGATAAAAAAATTGTTGTTGGTTTTAACGAAGACGAAATAAAAAGGGCTATCAAATAATATTAACTAAAACATCCTGAACCGCTTGTGGTAAAGCTCTGCCAGCCGGCGGGTTTGGGGCAACACTAAAAACATGAAACGTAACGCAACTGCCGTTTGGAACGGCTCCGGTAAAGAAGGTAAAGGCCATCTTACAACACAAAGCACCACGCTTAATCAAACGCAATATTCTTTCAGCTCACGTTTTGAAGAAGGCGTAGGCACCAACCCCGAAGAACTGGTTGCAGCCGCACATGCAGGATGCTTTACCATGAAGCTTAGCTTTGTATTGGGTGCAGCAGGTTTTACACCTGATGAAATTGAAACCCGTTGCGATATTACGTTGGAAGATGGTGCCATCACAGAATCGCATCTGAATGTAAAAGCAAAAGTGCCTGGTGTAACGCAGGAGCAGTTTGATACAGCAGTGGCCGATGCAAAAGCCAACTGCCCAATCTCAAAATTATACAATACCAATATTACCCACGAAGCGGTTTTGGGATAATTTTGATTTAATTAAATGTTACTCCCGAAATGATTGCTAAAACTATTTCAATACTTGCCTTTGTAATTGCCGCTTTTGTAGCAAAGGCAAATGCTGCCGATACATTGGTTGTTATTTTCGACAAACAAAACTTTATTAAGGGCGATAGTATTGAAATAGAAGTTTATACCGAACCTTATAAAACAAACCAGCCTGCACAAACACTGCATGTATGGATTGATAATATTAAAACCGGGCAGCGGTGGAAATACCGCTACCCGTTTTTAAAAGGCCGCTATAAATTCAGCCTTAAAATTAACGACAGCATCCCCAACGGTACTTATGCCTTTAATTTTTTATTACAACAAAAATTTCTGGCAATAAAAGGCAAACTTAAAAATGCCAGCACAGAGGATAAGCAAATCAACTACATGGCTACTGCCAAAAACAAGGCACCCATAATTGATGGTGTTGAAATAAACAGCGACGGATCTTTTAAAATTGAAAACCTGTTTTATACCGATTCCTCTTATTTTGGTTTTTCGCCTGCAAGAAAAAGCAAGGCAAATCCTTTGAAGATTGCTATTGAAACACCCATAGATTCTGCCTTTACAGCAGAAGCTGCTGTTACAGAGTTTATAACCATCGGAATAAATGAAAACCAGGGCTTGCAAAATGATCCAGCAACCAAGGGGTATGTTTTTTCGGCAATAAGTAAAAAAGATAAGGAACTGCTGGATGAGGTTGTGCTGCAAACAAAAGCAAAAAGCAGACGTGAAAAATTTGAAAATGAAAATGTAAGTGCACTCTTCTCATCCGACAATGCAAAAACAATTGACTTTTACGAAAACGATGACCTGAAACAGTACACCGATATTTTCAGCTACCTTACTACAAACATTCCGGGTATGTCAACTGTAAACGATCCCGAAACCGGCAGGCAGTTTTTGTATTGGAGAAATGAGAAAGTAAATATTTTTGTTGATGAATTTCAGGATTCCGATTTTTCTGGCAATTCCATCAGTGTACAGGATATTGAGATGGTAAAAATTTACAGTCCCGGTTCCAGGCTTGGTGTTGACGGTTTTGGTGGCTCAGTTGCCATTTATACAAGGCGCTTCAGCAGCCGGCCAGGAAACAGACTGAGCAATTACAGTTTTTATGTAAAAGGTTATACTCAAAAAAATACGGTGTGGAAATAATACCATCTTGATTTAAAAAGTATTCCAAATGAATACGTTGAAATTTAAGATGGTAATATGCCGATAGAAAAGAGGTTGAATTATTTATTAAGTTACATCGGTATAAATCATATTTTTAATTGAAATCTAAATCAGAATAAATGTCATTTCAAAACAAAACAGTAATCATCACCGGCGCATCCCGTGGTATTGGTAAAGCAATTGGTTTGCGTTTGGCTAATGAAGGTGCCAATATTGTAATTGCATCTAAAAGTGTAGAAGAAAATCCTAAACTGGGCGGTACCATTTTTTCAGCTGCTGCAGAGATGGAAGCAGCTGGTGGCAAAGCTTTGGCTGTACAGTGCGATATTCGTTTTGAAGACCAGATTCAGAACGTAGTTGATAAAACCGTAGAGAAATTTGGCGGCATAGATATCTTAATTAACAATGCATCTGCCATCAACCTTACACCAACCGAGCAAACCGAACCCAAGCGATTTGATTTGATGTACGATATTAATGTACGTGGTACTTTTATGATGAGCAGGGCCTGCATACCACATTTAAAAAAGGGAACCAACGCACACATTTTAAATTTATCGCCGCCAATTAACATGGATATGAAATGGTTTGAAAACCATTTGGCCTACACCATCAGCAAATACGATATGAGCATGATTGCACTTGGCCTGGCAGCCGAGTTAAAAAAATACAATGTTGCCGCCAATGCACTTTGGCCTTGCACTACCATTGCAACCGCAGCCGTAAATAATTTACTGGGTGGAGAAATGCTGATGAAGATGAGCCGCACGGTGGATATAATTGCTGATGCTGCTTTTTATATTTTATCTAAACCTTCCACAAGTTGCACAGGCAATACTTTTATTGATGAAGATGTATTGGCTGCCGAGGGTATAACTGATCTTGATAAATATTCTGTTGTGCCCGGTGCACAATTGTATAAAGATCTTTTTGTTTAAAGCCCGTTGTTAATTTATTCTTAAAAGCTTTTCTTGTTTGATAAGCGGTAACCTTTATTAGGTTTGTACGTTTAATTTCGTACTTACATCATTACGCCATGAATGGTGTTTTCGACAAACCAATAAAGTATAGCCATGAAACGTTTTAAACTTATTGCACTATGCTTTTGCATACTGCTTGCCAGCACAGCTTTTGGCCAAACGCCCAGAAAAAAACTTGCTGCTAAAAGAATTATTACAACCATTAAAATAGACGGCATATTAGACGATGCCGCCTGGAAGGAAGCACCCAAGGCGGATAAATTTATTGAATCACGGCCTGTATCTTTAAGAACCGAAAATCCCGATAATACATCCACAGTATATGTTGTGTATGATAACGAAGGTATTTATGTTGGCGGCTATTATCACGAAAAAACAAAAGACAGTATAACCTCCGAATTGATAGGCAGAGATGGTTTTGGTAATAATGATTTTGCAGGTATTATACTGGATACTTACCAGGATAAATTAAATGGGTTTGAATATTTTGTAACGCCGCTTGGGGAGCAGATGGATGCCAAAGTATCGCCCAACAACGAAGACTTTAGCTGGAACGCCGTTTGGCAAAGTGCTTCAAAAATTCACAACGATGGCTGGAGTTTTGAAATGTTCATTCCTTTTTCTGCCATCAGGTTTGGAAAAAAGAAAGTGCAGGATTGGGGAATGAATATTATACGGAGAAGAAAAAAAACCGGGCAGGATATGTTCTGGCAACCCGTAGATCAGAATGTAAATGGTTTTTTAACACAGGAGGGAAACCTTACCGGATTGGAAAATATTAAACCGCCCATGCGTTTACAGCTTTCGCCATATTTTTCTGCATACCAAAATCACGATGGTACTGCAAAAGCAAATAAAAATAAAACAACGGTAAATGGAGGTATGGATGTGAAGTATGGTATTAACCAGGCTTTTACTTTAGATATGACGCTGATTCCGGATTTTGGCCAGGTACAATCAGATAACCGTGTTTTAAACCTTACACCTTTTGAGCAACGCTTTAACGAGAACCGGGCTTTTTTTACAGAAGGCACCGAGTTATTTAATAAAGGAAATCTTTTTTACAGCAGGCGTATTGGTATTGACCCCAGTTACTCTAAACACAATCCACACGCTTATAACGATGCTACCATTGAATATCCCGGCCAGGCAAAAATTATTAATGCTACCAAAATAAGCGGCCGCACACAAAAAGGTTTGGGTATTGGTGTACTAAATGCAGTAACCCAAAAACAATATGCCACTTACATGGATACTGCAACCAAACAGCAATATCGTGAAGAAAATATGGCGCTTACCAACTACAATATCCTGGTGTTTGATCAAACATTAAAACACAACAGCAGTGTTTCGCTTATTAATACAAATGTATGGCGCAGTGGTAATGATTACGATGCCAATGTAACATCTGCCTTATTCGATTTTAATAATAAAAAAAATACCTGGAACATTGGCGGCAATGTAAGTTTCAGCAATTTAATAGAGCAAGGGGGTAAAACTACAACCGGCTATGCACACAGTATTTACTTTGGTAAAACCAGCGGCCGCTTTACATTTAATGTTTGGCAGGATTTGCTTAATGATAAATACGACAAAAGCGACCTTGGATATTTTACCAACAACAATACTATGGACCAGGGTTTTTGGGCAGGCTATAATTGGAACAAACCAAAAAGCTGGTATAACCAGATAAGAATAAATATAAATGGTTGGTACAGCCGCCTCGTTTCTCCCATTGATATTTTAAAGCGTAAGGAAATGATGTTTCAGGGAGCAGGCGTTAATCTTAATTTTAATGCACAAACAAAAAAACTCTGGTGGTTTGGAGTTAATGTTAATGGAGGACCTGGCAGCAATGATTTTTACGAACCCAGATCTCGTGGAAGGGTTTTTCAAAATAAAGGAAGAATTAATGCAAACCTTTGGTGGGAAAGTAACTCTGCTAAAAAGCTTTCGTGGGGTGGCAGTGTTTATGGCGGCACCGGTGGTGTATTTCACCGTAAAAATTTAGACCTGAGTTTATATGGTAAAATAAGGTTTAGCAGTAAATTTTCAGTAGATGGTTCAGTATCTACAAGCAGCAGTAAAAACCAGTCTGGCTGGGCCGCCAAGATAGGCGATACCATATTTTTTTCCAGAAGAAATGTAAACAGCGTTGAAAATGTGCTGAACATTAAATATAATTTTACAAACAAGATGGGCCTTACTTTAAGAGCAAGGCATTATTGGAGCAAGGTAAATCCTCAACAATTTTACGAGCTGGATAGCTATGGAAAACTACAAACACCAACCAATACTTTCACAAAAAATGTAAGGCAGAATTATAATTATTTAAGTGTGGATATGGTTTATAACTGGCAGTTTGCCCAGGGTAGTTTTTTTAGTATTGTATGGAAAGATATTGGCGAAAATTTTAACCGTGAGTTTGAAAAAAATTACACAAAAAA
>JAYURR010000009.1:0-2420 GCA_043756605.1 Chitinophagaceae bacterium | reverse complement strand
GGCAATGCAGTAGCGGGTGTAGTGTATAACTGGACAAGAGATAACAGCGGAACCGTAACCGGTATTGCAGCCAGTGGTGCTGGTACATCTATCGCCGGTACGCTTACCAATACAACCAATGCACCGATAACAGTTACATTTACCATAACCCCAACAGCCAATGGTTGTGCGGGTACGCCTGTAACAGCAACGGTTTTGGTAAACCCAACACCCAATGCTGTGGCAGCGCCAACCAGTCAAACTATTTGCTCAGGTGCAAACATAACAACGATAGCAATTACCGGCAATGTGGCCGGTACAGTTTATAACTGGACAAGAGACAATACAGTAGCAGTAACCGGTATTGCAGCCAGCGGTGCAGGTAATATCAGTGGAGCGTTGACTAATACTACCACAGCACCTGTAACGGTAACCTTTACCATTACGCCTACGGCCAGTGGTTGTCCGGGTACACCAATCACTGCCACGGTAGTGGTTAACCCGATACCAACAGCAACAGCCACACCTGCTTCACAAACAGTATGTTCAGGATCTGCTATTACGCCGATAGTAATTACCGGTAATATAGCTGGCGGCTTGCTTGCCGGCAATGGTGGTGCAGGTGTAGGTGCTACAGATGCCGGAGCACTGATGTCGGTTAATCCGGCAACTGCAGGCAGTACGGTATTAGGTACACCTATACCGGGCAGCGGCATGACCGGTATAGGTTTTGCAGGCAGCACCTTATATGGCTTTAAAGTAATTAACAGTGCCAATCCTGCAGAACTGATCACAATCAATCCAGCTACCGGTGCCTTGATAAGCAATATTGGAATAATAAGATTGAGCGGCACTCCAATC
This sequence comes from Chitinophagaceae bacterium, assembly GCA_043756605.1. Classification (GTDB taxonomy): domain Bacteria; phylum Bacteroidota; class Bacteroidia; order Chitinophagales; family Chitinophagaceae; genus Ferruginibacter. The sequence continues at coordinate 1,580 of JAYURR010000009.1, read as the reverse complement.
AGTTTAACAGATATGGCCATTCAGCCAGGTACCAACACTATCTATGGAACAACGAGTCCATTTGGTGGTGCCAGTAACAGGCTTGTTACCATCAACCCTGCAACTGCAGTAGCCACTTTAATCGGGCAACCAGTTGCAAGTGGTTCATTCTTATCTATTGCATTTGCACCAGGTGGTACTTTATATGGTTTACAAACCAATCAGACAAGTCCCCTGTTAACTATAAATCCTTCAACAGGAGCTGTTTTAACCAGCACAACACTCTCAATAGTAATTGGAGCAGAAGGATTGGGCTTTGATGCGGCCAGTGGATTTATTTATGCCAGCGAATGCTGCCAGGTTGGATTGGGTAATAACCTATACAGCATAAATCCTGCAACAGGAGCTACCACTGCAATCGGTTCTTTTGGAGCCGGAAGAAGGGTACAGGATCTTGCATCTGCACCAGGCGTTATCTACAACTGGACCCGTGACAATCCAATCGTAACAGGCATCGCAACCAGCGGTTCGGGCACCCCAATCAGTGGTATCTTAACCAACCCAACCAATTTACCAATAACGGTAACCTTTACGATAACACCAAGCTATACCAATGCCGGAGTAACCTGTACAGGTACACCGGTAACAGCAACAGTAGTGGTTAATCCTATACCAACGGTAAATGCGGTAGCCAACCAGGTGGTATGTAACGGAGCGCCCACCACAGCGGTAACCTTTACCGGCTCTGTAACCAATCCTCCGGGCACGGTTTATAACTGGACCAACAATACCACCAGTATTGGATTGGCAGCCAGCGGCACAGGTAATATTGCCAGCTTTACAGCCATTAATACAGGTACAGCACCTGTAACAGCAACCATAACAGTAACACCAAGCTATACCAATGCAGGCACCACCTGTACCGGTACGCCTATAACATTCACAATAACAGTGAACCCAACGGCTACGGTAACGGTACCAGCCAATGCATTTGTGTGCAACGGCTCTGTACAGGCCACGGGTACTTATAATTTTTCAACAACGGCCACAGGCGGTACAACCACCTATAGCTGGACCAATAACAATATAACCATTGGTTTGGGCGGCAGCGGTACGGGTAATTCTTTGCCAACCTTTACTGCAACCAATACCGGCACGGCACCGATAACGGGTACCATAACGGTAACACCAACGTTCACCAATGGCGGTGTAAGTTGTCCTGGTACGCCAAACAGCTTCAGCATTACGGTCAACCCAACACCCAATGCAACGGCAGCACCGGCATCACAAACGATCTGTTCGGCAGCAACCATTACAACCATTGTAAACTCAGGCACGGTGCCAGGTACGGTGTTTAACTGGACCAGGGATAATACCGCAACAGCCACGGGCATTGCAGCCAGCGGCACCGGTAATATCAGCGGCAGCTTAACCAATACCACCAACGGACCAGTAACGGTAACCTTTACCATTACGCCTACTTACACCAATGGTGGTACCACCTGTACCGGAACCCCGGTAACAGCAACGGTACTGGTAAATCCACAGGCAGTGGTAAACCCGGTAGCCAACCAGGCGGTTTGTAATGGAGATATGACTGC
>JAYURR010000008.1:0-21169 GCA_043756605.1 Chitinophagaceae bacterium | reverse complement strand
AGTATTGGCACCACCGATAAAACTTACAAACTAAATGTAAACGGTACCATAAGGAGTAAGGAGCTGATTGTAGAATCAAATAACTGGCCTGACTATGTTTTTGAAGATAAATATAAATTAACTCCTCTGGAAGAAGTTGAAGCCTTTATTCAGCAAAACAAACACCTCCCTGTTGTTCCTTCTGCCGCCAACATTCAGGCAAATGGACTAAAGGTCTCAGAAATTTTTGCAAAAATGATGGAAAAAATTGAAGAGTTAACCCTGTACATCATTGAGCAAAATAAAAAAATAAAAAAGTTAGAAGCAGATTTTACGTCTCTAAAAAACAATCAAAATAAATAAAAAGATGAAAAAAATTTTGCTTCTATTTTCATTATTGGTTTGTGGTTTGTTTTTATCTGCTCAAATAAGAACAGATGCTGTACTCTCTGCAAAGCTTGCGGGTAAATCAAATTTTCAGGATATTAAATCAACGGTAATAAATTATTATTATGAAAAATTAGCTACACTTGGTACCACAGATTCTGGCGCAAAAAAAGCAATCATTCGCCATTTAAAAATGTGGAACCGGGAATTTTGGATAAACGAAAATTATACCAACGCAGCAGGAGAAACAGAAAGTGCCTCCAAAGTAATAATTAAAGCCTTTGAAAAAAGGAAAAATGAAGCAGCAGTAAGCAGTGCCAATGCTCAGCCGGAAAACTGGGTAAGCGAAGGACCCGAATATTCTGACCATGGCATTGGCAGAATAGACAGAATTGCTTTTCATCCTACAAACCCGTTGATAATGTATGCAGGCTCTCCTTATGGTGGATTGTTTAAAACTATTAATGGCGGTATTTACTGGACAACGGTGTCGCAATTTGTTGCGTCGCTCGGTGTTTCAGGTATAGCAATTGACCCTGCAAATGCAAATACTATTTATGTTTTGTCTGGCGATGGGGAAAGTAACGGAGGTTGTTTTGCAGGAAGCTATTGCCTTAATTTCGGCGAATTAAGGTCTTCCTGTAACGGAGTTTATAAATCCACGAATGGTGGTGATACATGGCAAAAGCTGCCAGATTTTCCCGATGTTACCGAGGACACAATATATCAGGGGAGGCAATTATTGATTGATCCCACAAATCCACAAATATTATATGCAGCTACTTCAAGAGGTTTGTTTAAAACTACCAATGGTGGAAATGCCTGGGCTGACCTTACAAACGATAGTTCGCTAAATGTATGGGATGTAAAATTTAAACCGGGTAATTCAAATGTGGTTTATATAACAGGAAATAATTTTTTCTCAAAATCTGAAAACGGTGCTCCATTTGTGATGACAAATATTCCTGCGCTTGTTCCGGCATCAAGGGTTTCTATGGCTGTAACAGCAGCTAATCCTGAAAAAGTGATGCTACTTGCCGGGGAGATATCTGACCCAAACGATATTTTCATTGGTGTATTTACATCAACCAACAGCGGCAATTCTTTTACACCCACTTATACTGCAACTAATATTTTTAATAATTATATAGGCACAGATGTACTTAGTGGGCAGGTCGTTTATAACAGTAATATTACAATAAGCCGCACCAACCAAAACATTGTCTATGTTGGCGGCCTTGTTATCTGGAAAAGTACTGATGCAGGAAGTACCTGGAACCAGGCAACAGCATACTGGCATGATGATGACGATCCGACTCATCCCTATATTCATCCCGATAATCATCATCTTGCAATCAACCCCATAAATAACAAATTATACTGCTGCAATGATGGTGGCATCTACACAAGTTCAAATGAAGCCACTGCGTGGGATTATACCAGCAACGGCCTAAGCACATCGCAGTTTTATCATTTTGAAGTAGAAAACGATGAAGGTAATACTTGGGGCGGTTGCCAGGATAATGGCATACAGCAACGGGTAACAGGCCTGCAGTTTGAGGAATACCATGGAGGTGATGGTTACGATGTAATGACGGACAATGATTACAGGGTTGCGGATGGAGAAGGGAACAATGTATATTTTAGTGTAAATACAAACATTTATGAAGATGATGGATTGGGTGGTTTTAATCAGATTTCTACCCCAAATCCAAGAAACTATTTTTTTGGTAATTTAGCCATGAGCCCCCTTTTAGAAGATGTTATTTATGCCGGTTACCAGGATACAGTTTGGAAAAGTATTGATGCAGGAAGCAGTTGGTTTAATTTAGGCAACACACCGGGTAACTGGAGTATTGCCACCTGCCCAACAAACCAGGACAGGTTATATGCTGCAGGCACAAAACCCGGTTTTGCAGGTATAAAAAGATATGACGGTGACTGGTTAAACATAACGACAAACCTGCTCACAAAAGGCTATGTAAGTTCACTTAAAATAACCGATATAGAAGTTAATAAACTAAATGCTGACAGTTTATTTATTACCGTTGCCGGTACAAAACAGGATGCAAAAGTATTTAGTACATCCGATGCCGGCCTCACCTGGAACAACCTTACATTCAATTTACCCAATATACCTCTATTTTGTGCCAAACAGGATGAAGTTGGCGGTATATACGTGGGTACTTCCGTTGGTGTTTATTATAAAAGAAACGGAGTAAATTACTGGGAGCCTTTTTACAATGGTTTGCCACCCGTACCTGTAACGCAAATAGAATTATATGCAAATAATAACAGGGTACAAATATGCACCTTTGGCCGGGGCCTGTGGACAACAGCAAAATACGGTGGCTGCACAGATAACCTGACACTATTCGGCCTGGTGGTTGGCCGAAATTACTGGGAAGTTTCAAACAATATTATTTCTACCCAAACTATTTTAAACAGCCCGGGCACCTCGGCTATTTTAAGTGCAGGCAATAAAATAATTTTTAAGCCAGGCACACATATAGTAGCAGGAACCAGGTGTAAAGCTTTGATAAAACCTTGTGGCAGTGAAGTGCAATATTGAAAAAATCAGTTTTCTATTATGGCGATTGGGTTCTCTTGGCTTTCAGTCTTAAAAAATAATACAAGTAAACAACTTACGGATTAAGGCAAAATGATTTTACGCTAAAAAAAAGCTAACTTAAACCATGAAGTTGTGTGCATGTATATTTCAATCTGGCTGTAAAATTCTGCAAAATCTATCCATGCCCATACTTTCGGTAGTATATTTTAAGCATGTTATCAGGCAAATATCTATTTACTTTTTTTTGTTATTGGGCTGTGGCAAAACATTTGGGCAGCAATACAATTTTATTAATTACACTACAACTTCCGGCCTTGTAAATAATCAGGTACGGGGCATTTACCAGGATAGTAAAGGTGTACTGTATATTACTACTATTGCTGGTATCAGCATTTTTGATGGATACAGATTTAGAAATTACACATACCGGGATGGTATAAAGTTTGACTACATAAAAAATTTTGGAGAAACAGACAGCGGAACGGTTTATCTGTTTGGCAACACAGGGTCCGAGGCCTACATTTTTAATAATGGAACATTTAAAAGAGCTATTAAAACCCCTGTAGTAGTTACACAGTTTTTTAAATCGGGGAAATCTGCCAGGGTATGTACCGATGCAGGGATATTTGAACTTAAGAACAATACATTTAAAAAAATAGCATTGCTTACAGACACTGCTCCAAAAGCAAATGCTTACTATAAGTACCAGGCACTCAATGATTCTATTGCACTTGTGCTCAGGGTATTTCCTAATAACGAATTTAGTATCATTAACACTAAATCCAGATTAACCATATACTCTTTCTCAAGCCTATTCGGATACCAGCTATTCATTGATAGCAAAAAAAGGGTGTGGATACCATCGGATAGCGACGGTCCTAAAATGATTACGCCAGAAGAACTAACTGCTCCTTTCACAAATATTTTAATGAAAACCCCTGCTGCTTTTAATTTTCTTGCCGGTGTTCAGGTTAATAATGTAGCTGAAGATCAGCAAGGCAATATCTGGTTTTCTACCACCGGTATGGGATTGATTAAATTACAACCCGATGGCAAATGCAGGCAGATAAGCAAGAAGAATGGTTTGCTATCTGACGTTGTATTTAATGTAATGATAGACCGGGAAAATAATTTATGGATTGGCACCGAAAGCGGGCTACAAATGATGCAAAATAACGGAACTACGATGTTCAACAAAAGTGCCGGCCTTATGGAAGAAGGCGTGTTTGATGCGCTTGTTCTTGATAGTCGCAAAGTACTGGCTTCCACCCTGCACTACCTGTCTGTTATTGATACATATACTGATAGTATTCAAAACCATCATCTGCCTTTTGTAAAAGAAGGTTACATTTACCAGTTTCAAAAAAATCCCAAACAGGAGATATGGGGTCTTTCCTCACATCGGTTAGTAAAAATAAATCCCAACAGCAAAAATGTTTTCAAGCAGGTTTCTCCCTTTTCAGAAGAATCACTTAAAAGTTTTACTTTTCTACAGGATGGCACCCCAATAGCATTATCTTCTTCACACCTGATTGTTTACAGTAATGGCAATTTTATAAAAGGCAAAAAAGAATTTGAAAAAGGCAGGTGCATTTATAAAGATGATATGGAAAATCTTTGGGTTGCCACATCAAAAGGATTGTTTATTATGAGAGCAAAAAAAACAGCTAATAAATATGAATTTATTACTACTATGGAAAAATTTACAAAAGACAGGAATGCAGAGATAAATTTAATGATAAAAGGGCCTGGAAGTAATGTATGGGCATGCACAAAACAACAGGGCATTTATATGCTAAGTATTGAGGGGGATAGCATTAGATTAATCAGAAAAATATCAAGAGACGATGGGTTATCAAATAACACAGTAAAAGCATTAATGTTTGATAATGACAGTACACTTTTTTGTAGTACTATCTCGGGCATCGACAAACTGATCCTGGATAAAGATGGGAAAGTACGCACACTTAGCTCTTATTCTGAAATTTCAGGCCCTTCTTACACGATCATCCGAGATAGCTCCGGCAATAATATCTTATTCCCCGGTGTTAATGGTTTAACGCAATATAACAAACTTGCAACATCAGGTAAAACATCAATAAATCCAAAAACAGTATTTACAAATCTGATAGTAAATGGTAATCAATGCGATAGTTTATTGGTGCAAAACGAAATACAACTTGCCAACAATGATAATAATCTCATTTTTTATTTCTCTCCATACCATTTCAGTAAAAACTACTACTTCGCTTATTGGCTCGATAATGGAGAAAAAGAAGTTTGGCAAGAAATACACTACAGTAATTCTATACAGTTTAATAACCTGCCACATAAAAGATATGCTTTACATATAAAAACATTTGAGAACAGCTCCGGCAAATTAGTATCACTTATTAATAAAAAATTTACGATTGCCCCAAAATGGTATCAAACATTATTATTTTCAATTTTAAGTTTACTATTGATTACAATGGGGCTGTTACTTGTTTTTTCATTTTATACAAAGGGAATAAAACGGAGAGCTACATTAAAACAACACATCACCGAAACTGAAATAGCCGCTCTTAAGGCGCAGATGAATCCTCATTTTATTTTCAACTGCATCAACAGCATTGATGCATTCATCCACAGCAACGATAAATACAATGCCACTTTATACCTGAATAAATTTGCCAGACTGCTGCGTAATATTTTAGACAGCAGCAAACAAAATACTGTAGCATTTACAAAAGATATTGATACTTTAAAACTGTATATTGAACTGGAAGAACTGAGGCATGAAAATAAATTTAAAACAAACATCAGCATTGATGATGAATTATTGAGCAACGATTATAAAGTTCCGCCACTCATCATTCAACCCTTTGTAGAAAATGCCATTTTACATGGCCTAAAAAACAGGGAGGACAATGAAGGCCTCTTGGAAATTAAGATTGAAAAAGTTGCTGATAAAATTAAATACAGCATTAAAGACAATGGTATTGGCCGCAAAGCAGCATCTGCAATTGCACAAAACAAAGAAGCATCTTATGGTATGCAAATGAGTAACGACAGAATTAAATTATTTAATAAAGAAGAAAAGCCATCTGTACAGATAATTGATTTGTATAAAAATGATTTTGCAGTTGGCACCGAAGTGAAAATTTGCTTAAACATAATATAGTATGATAACAGCAATAATTATAGATGATGAAGCCAAAGGCAGGCTGGCACTGCGTGAAAAACTTTCAGCCTATTGCCCGCTGGTGCAGGTACTGGCCGAAGGCCGTGACGGCCAGGAAGCCTTAACGCTGATACAACATCATAAACCACAACTCATTTTTTTGGATATTGAAATGCCCAGAATGAATGGTTTTGAAATGTTGAATGCCCTGCCCGAAAAAAAATTTCATGTGATTTTTACCACTGCTTACGATCAATACGCCATCAAGGCAATAAAATATGCAGCATTCGATTACCTGCTTAAACCTGTTGATATTGAAGAGCTTAAAATGGCTGTTGAAAAAATTGACCTTCACTTCCGCAATTCAGGTAGCAAAGATAATAACCAGACTAAAAGCCAGGTAGAGCTTTTGCATGAAAACATCCTGCATCCAAAAAAGCAGTTAAATAAGCTGGCTATCCCAACAATGGAAGGCTTACTTTTTTTTGACATTAATAACATCATACACCTGGAAGCACAAAGTAATTATACCAATATATTTTTTGCCGATAATTCAAAAATACTCACATCCAAAACCTTAAAAGATTTTGAGGAACTTCTTCCGTCTGATATTTTTTTTCGCACCCATCACTCTCACCTCATTAACCTTAACTATATAAAAAAATACATTAAAGGCGATGGCGGACAAATAGAACTGCAGAACGGTACTTACATAGATGTATCCCGCCGAAAAAAAGAAGAGTTTCTTAAAGCCATTGGCTATTAGTATTTTTGCAAAATGGAAAAACATTTACAAGCTCTTTTCAGCAATCAAAAATACAACGATAATAATTTCTTCCTCATTGCTGGCCCATGCGTGGTTGAAAGTGAAGATATTGTGATGAGTATTGCTGAAAAAGTTTCAACCATTTGTGTAAAACTCGAAATACCATATATATTTAAAGCATCGTACCGTAAAGCAAACCGCACATCTGCAAATTCCTTCACAGGTATTGGTGATAGAAATGCTTTGGAGTTAATAAAAAAAGTTGGCGAAAGATTTTCCATTCCCACAACAACCGATATACACACAGCCGAAGAAGCAGCCATGGCTGCAGAATATGTAGATGTTTTGCAAATACCAGCCTTTCTTTGCCGGCAAACAGATCTGTTGATTGCTGCTGCAAAAACAGGCAAGATCGTGAATGTGAAAAAAGGACAATTCTTAAACGGCCCTTCCATGAAATTTGCCGTTGAAAAAATTAATACAGCCGGTAATGATAAAGTGGGGCTGATTGAAAGAGGAAACAGTTTTGGTTATACCGACCTGGTGGTTGATTACCGCAACATCACCTGGATGAAAGAAATAAATGTACCGGTAATTATGGACTGCACACATTCATTACAACAGCCAAACCAGGCTGGCGGAGTAACAGGTGGCAATCCCGAACTGATCGAGACCATTGCCAAAGCTGCCATTGCCACCGGTGCCGATGGGTTGTTTATTGAAACACACCCCAATCCTGCTGTAGCAAAAAGCGATGGTGCAAATATGCTGAGACTGGATCTGCTGGAAGAATTGTTGGAGAAATTAGTACGAATCAGAGCTGCAATTCACCCTAATTGATAATGGGTTATAAAACACAATTTAGGGTTGCGTAAAAATAATTCTCTTAATTTTTAAAGGCTGCAAAGTTCCTCCGCTAGCTAGCGGAGGCGGAGGGAGTTTTTACAGGTACCTCAACGGATTTCTCCTCGCATTCAATATATACCTTTTAATATTCATCCAAAAAGCCACAAAAAGGTAAACAATAACAGGTGAGCCGAATGTCATGAACGACATGTAGATAAAATATTTGCGGATGGTTGATGTGGCAATGCCCATTTTTTCGCCAATGGCGGCGCATACACCAAATAAATGCCACTCAATAAAATGTTTAAACCGGTTCATACTGCTAAAGTAAACACATTTATCAGCAAAAACAAAGCACTTTAAAAAATGCTTCTGTTTTCGTAAATTTGCAACTCACTAATTAGCTGATTCGATAATTAGCTGATTTGCTAATGATTCAGGTGCAGCCATCCTACTTTTACTCATTCAATCATTAGCAAATCAGCAAATCAGCACATTAGCACATTAGCACATTAGCACATTAGCATATCAGCAAATTAGCACATTATTAAATTTCTACTATGGCCTTCGACATTGACATGATTAAAAAGTTGTACAGCAACTTTGGCGCCCGTATTGACGCTGCCCGTACAGCAACCGGCAAATCACTCACGCTAACCGAAAAAATATTGTATGCCCACCTTTGGCAGGGAGCAGCTACCACTGCTTTTGAAAGAGGAAAAGATTATGTGGAGTTTGCACCAGACCGTGTGGCTATGCAGGATGCAACTGCACAAATGGCCCTGTTGCAATTTATGCAGGCTGGCCGTAAAACAGTTGCCGTGCCCTCTACCGTGCATTGCGATCACCTGATACAGGCCGAAGTTGGCGCAGTTGAAGATTTGAGCAAAGCAAAAACGCAAAACAAAGAAGTCTATGATTTCCTGGCTTCTGTTTCCAACAAATATGGCATTGGTTTCTGGAAACCCGGTGCAGGTATCATTCACCAGGTGGTTTTAGAGCAATATGCTTTCCCTGGCGGGATGATGATTGGTACCGATAGTCATACCGTAAATGCAGGCGGACTGGGCATTATAGCCATTGGTGTTGGCGGTGCCGATGCCTGCGATGTGATGGCAGGATTACCATGGGAACTTAAATTTCCGAAACTGATTGGTGTAAAACTCACCGGCAAATTAAGTGGCTGGACGGCTTCAAAAGATATAATTTTAAAAGTGGCCGGCATACTTACCGTAAAAGGTGGTACCGGTGCTATTTTGGAATATTTTGGCGATGGTGCAAAATCTTTATCATGTACGGGCAAAGGAACCATTTGTAATATGGGTGCAGAGATTGGTGCCACTACTTCTATTTTTGGCTACGATGCAAAGATGGGCGAATATTTAAGAGGAACCGGCCGTACCGAAATTGCAGATGGTGCCGATGCGATTGCAGAACATTTGACCGGCGATGATGAAGTGTATGCAAACCCCGAAAGTTATTTTGACCAGGTTATTGAAATTAATTTATCTGAACTGGAACCACATATTAACGGACCGTTTACGCCCGATCTTGCATGGCCTATTTCTAAATTTGCCGATGCAGTTGCTATAAATGGCTGGCCCGATAAAATGGAAGTGGGTTTAATTGGTTCTTGCACCAACTCATCTTACGAAGATATTACCCGTGCAGCTTCTATTGCAAAGCAGGCATCGGATAATAATTTTAAAGCAAAAGCAGAGTTTACAATCACTCCGGGCTCTGAGCAGGTTCGTTATACAGTAGAGCGTGATGGTTATTTAGATACCTTTGAAAAAATGGGCGGCGTGGTTTTAGCAAACGCATGTGGCCCTTGTATTGGCCAGTGGGCAAGGCATTCAACCGATCCTAACCGCAAAAATTCGATTGTAACTTCTTACAACCGTAATTTTTCTAAGCGTAATGATGGTAACCCAAACACCCATGCATTTGTGGCTTCGCCAGAAATTACAACGGCTTTGGCAATTGCAGGTTCGTTGTCTTTTAATCCGCTTACCGATTATTTAACCAACGATAAAGGAGAAAAATTTAAACTGGAAGAACCGCTGGGTATTGAAATGCCGGTTAAAGGTTATGCAGTGGAAGATGCAGGCTTTCAGGCCCCCGCTGAAGATGGTAGTAAAGTAGAAGTATTGGTTTCCCCAACATCCGACAGGTTGCAGATACTGGAGCCTTTTAAAGCATGGGAAGGAACAGATTTAAAAGGATTGAAACTCTTAATCAAGGCAAAAGGAAAATGTACTACCGATCATATTTCTATGGCGGGACCATGGTTAAAGTTTCGTGGCCATTTAGATAATATCAGCAACAATATGTTGATTGGTGCATTGAATTTCTTTAATGAAAAAACAGACAATGTAAAAAACCAATTAACCGGTGAGTACGGAACAGTACCAGGCACACAAAGAGCGTACAAAGCCGCTGGCGTGGGTTCTGTAGTTGTAGGTGATGAAAATTATGGCGAAGGTTCTTCAAGAGAACATGCAGCTATGGAGCCAAGGTTTCTGGGTGTTCGTGCTGTGCTTGTAAAATCATTTGCCCGTATTCATGAAACCAATTTAAAAAAGCAAGGCATGTTGGGATTGACTTTTGCTGATAAGGAAGATTACAACAAAATACAGGAAGACGACAGTATTGATATTATTGGCCTGACTGATTTTACACCGGGCAAACAATTGCAAATGGTATTCAACCATACTGATGGAACTTCCGATACTATCAATGTAAATCATACTTACAACGAACAGCAGATTGAGTGGTTTAAAGCAGGAGCAGCATTAAATATCATCCGCAGGGAGTTTGAGGCGAACAAATAGTTTCTTTTAAGAGTCTGTATAGAATCCCGCCCTGGTGGCGGGATTTTTAATTATACCAGTTAGACATTACACTGTCAGCTTGTCGAAGGCGGGTTACATTCGGATAAAGGCAGCCTTTTGTTTAAGCCCCGGTTTCGACAACACTTCGACATGCTCAGTACAATCTGACAGTTTTTTTATTTAAGATTAGTATTAACACTTTCTTTTAAAAATAAATATCAATGTTTAAACATTAATCATTAATTTGCACTCAAAATTAAAAAATCATGGCAACTAAAACCTGGGCATTAGATCCCACACACAGCGAAGTTCAATTCAAAATCAAACACCTGATGATTACCAATGTAACAGGCAGTTTTGATATTTTTACCGTATCGGCTAAAACCGAAGATGAAGACTTTACAAAAGCCAAAGTGAGTTTTACAGCCGATGTAAATTCAATATCTACTAACAACGAACAAAGAGACGGACACCTGAAAAGTGCTGACTTTTTTGATGCAGAAAAATATCCGCAGATAAAATTTGAAGCTACAAAATCGGAGAATGTAGACAGCGATGGTTCTTACGAATTGTATGGCGACCTTACCATACGTGATGTAACCAAAAATGTAAAATTATCGGTTGAATTTGGTGGTATTGTAAAAGACATGTACGGCAATACCAAAGCAGGTTTTACAATTAACGGCAAAATAAACCGTAAAGATTTTGGCCTTACCTGGAGTGGCTTAACAGAAGCCGGTGGCGTTGTTGTTAGTGATGAAGTTAGAATTGCAGCAGAAATACAATTGATAGAGCAAGCATAAGGAAAGTTTAGAAGGTTTAGGAAGTTTAGGAAGTTTAGAAATACATGCGTGAACATGCAAAAACTAAACATTCTAAACCTCCTAAACTTTCTAAACATGTAATTCACTTTACATCAAACCAAACCTTCTTCCCATCATTCCAGTCTCCGTTATAATTGATGGTGAGCTCTTCGCCGTTTTCAATAACACGTACTGTTTTCACCATAATAGAATCATCTTCAAAATCCATAAAATACTCGCAGTTGCTTTTGTAGCTGTGGTTGTAAATGGGTATCAATCCCAATGCCATGGCGCATTTATCTTTTTCTTTTCCCCATTCAAAAATATAATCGTGCAGCAAGGTTTTATCAAGATGTTGCCGGTCTATATTTTCCATTACAATAACCGGTGCAAGTTCAACAACGGTATTGGCTGGTATGCGTTCACGGGTAAAAACACCTCTACCCTTTTCAACAGTTTCATCAACAAATAAATAAGGCTTCAGCATAACATTTGCTTATAGATAAATGGGTTAAATTGCGGCACATTTATACTGCAATTTAATAACAAAGTACCGATGTCGTTAGAACTGGACGAAATATCAATACAACAGCAGTTTGAAGAAGTGATTGCTTCTGATAATCAACTGGTCATACAGGAATTTCTGAATGATCAGAACATCAGTGATGTGGCCGACCTTATTTATGAAAATGAGGAGTACGAATGCCAGATTATTTCGTTACTGTCCATTCACCGTGCGGCCAGTGTTTTTAAGATTATTGAATTAGCCACGCAGAAAAGAATAATTAAGGATTTACCGGTTATTAAAACCACAGAACTGCTGAACGAGTTACCTGCCGATGACCGTGTTGCATTTTTGGAAGAATTACCCAACAGTATTGTACGTGACCTGATTAAAACTTTAGACCCTAACGAACGCAGGGATACACTGGAACTATTGGGTTATCCCGAAAACAGCATGGGCAGGATAATGACGCCGGATTATGTGTATGTGTATGAAGAAAATACCGTGGCTGAAGTTTTTGAAACCATAAGAAAACATGCCCGTGGCAGCGAAACGATTGATGTTATTTATGTAATTAATGAAGCTGATGAGTTACTTGATGATATACGGATACGTGATTTTATTTTGGCCGAACCGCAAACAAAAGTAAAAGAGATAATGGATGGCCGTTTTATAGCATTGCATGTTACTGACGACCAGGAAATGGCCAGCGAAGTTTTTAAAATGAATAACCGGGTGGCATTGCCGGTAACAGATGAAAATAATATTTTACTGGGCATTGTAACCATTGATGATATTCTTTGGGTGGCTGAAGAAGAGTACAGTGAAGACATACAAAAGATTGGAGGTACCGAAGCATTGGATGAGCCTTACTTAGACATGCCCTTTTGGAAACTGATTGGTAAACGGGCGCCATGGCTGGTTGTTCTTTTTGCAGGCGAATTATTAACAGCCAGCGCCATGAGTTTTTTTGAAGATGAAATTAAACAGGTGTTGGTTTTGAATATGTTGGTGCCGCTCATTATCTCCAGTGGTGGTAATACCGGTAGCCAGGCATCTACCTTAATTATACAGGCCATGGCAAAGGCCGAAATTACCATTGCAGATTGGTTTACTATATTAAAACGAGAAATAAAAAGTGGCTTGGTTCTCGGCGGCATCTTAGGCCTGGTGGGCTTTTTACGCACTTACATGTGGAGTTATATTGAACCACATTTGTACGGTACTCATACTTTTCTTTTAGCCATGGTTACCGGTGTTTCTGTTTTGGGCGTTGTTTTGTGGGGAACATTGGCAGGCTCTATGTTACCGATTTTTTTAAAGCGCATGAAATTTGATCCGGCAACTTCGTCTGCGCCGTTTGTGGCAACGCTGGTTGATGTTACTGGTATTATTATTTATTTTTCAGTAGCGTATCTTTTTTTGAGCGGGGTTTTATTATAACTATTACATCCCCGCCGAAACTCCAGCCTTAGCCCCATACTTCATCTTCTTCAACTTTGCCTTTTTCTTTTTATATGTTATCACAAATAAATTATCAAACTCATTATCGGCTATATCGCCGTAAGGATAATCGGTTACGCCAAACTTGCGGATGATTTGCGGAATGGTATTACTATGAGCGATTATTAAAATGGTTTTACCAAAATCGCCATTTTCCATGATGGTGTTCACCAGGTTATCGCAGATGGTATCGGCCATGTACTGAACCGTATTTATCTTTAACTGTATCCGCATACTATCGGCAGTATTTTGAGTTCTTTTAAACTGGCTCACATAAATTTTTTGTACGCTTTCATTTTGCAACTTACGCATCAACTCTCCGGCACGTATATTACCAGCAGGTGTTAAAACGGGGTCTTTACCGGTTTCTTTTTCGGCATGGCGCACAATAAATACTTTTGTAACAGCAGGTTCGGGCTGCGCAAAAGCAGTGTTTTTAAAAGTGATTGCGGCCAGAAAAATCAATAAATATTTCATACAAACAATTTTAATAATCTAATTTAAGTTAATCAATTGAAAATACCGGTAGGTTTGCTTTGTAAAATGCTTAATTGAGTACATTTTTGTTAAATTGCACGATAATTTTAGCCCATCGCTTCAATAACATTTTGGCTGCGCTCAATGCTCAATAAAGATATTCAGTACAAGAGTGCGACGCCAATGAAGCTGAACAAAGCTTAACAGCCGGGCTCAAAAAAAATTAAAACATAATTTCCTCAACTCCCTCCAGAGCGAAGCCGAAGGAAGGGGTCGGGGGCAAAAAAATTACTAAAATATGTGTGGAATAGTTGGTTACACCGGTCCAAAACAAGCTTACCCAATAATTATAACCGGCCTGAAGCGGCTTGAATATCGTGGCTACGACAGTACCGGCGTTGCCTTGCTTAACGGCGGATTAAAAGTTTATAAAAAGAAAGGCCGTGTGGCAGATCTGGAAGAGTTTATACTTGGCGAAGATTTGCATGCACACACAGGCATTGGCCATACACGCTGGGCAACGCATGGCGAGCCCAGCGACCGGAATGCGCATCCGCATACATCTGCCAGCGGCAAACTTGCCATGATACACAATGGCATTATTGAAAACTATGCACAGTTAAAAAAAGAATTGGATAACAAAGGCTACAAATTTACCAGCGATACCGATACAGAAGTATTGTTAAATTTTATTGAAGACATTAAAGAGAATAATAAATGCGACCTGGAAGAAGCGGTACGTATTGCATTAAAAAGAGTTACCGGTGCGTATGTTATTTTATTGCTGGATGCTGATACGCCGGATACAATTATTGCGGCAAGGAAGGGTAGTCCGCTGGTAATTGGCGTTGGCAAAGGCGAACATTTTTTAGGCTCCGATGCATCGCCCATGCTGGAATATACCAAGGAAGTGGTTTATGTAAATGATTACGAGCTGGCCATTGTTAAGCCCGATGAATTGATATTAAAAAACCTGGGCAACGAAAAAATTACGCCCTTTGTTACCAAGCTTGATATGGAACTGGCGGCTATTGAAAAAGGGGGCTATGATCATTTTATGCTGAAGGAAATTTTTGAACAACCAAGCACCATACACGATTGTTTAAGAGGAAGACTGGATGCCGCTGCAGGAACAATTACGATGAAAGGCATTCAGGATAATATTGAGCATTTTAAAAATGCGCAACGCATTATTATGGTTGCCTGTGGTACCAGTTGGCATGCAGCGCTGCTGGCCGAGTATATTATTGAAGAGCTTTGCCGCATTCCGGTGGAGGTTGAATATGCATCCGAGTTCAGGTATCGTAATCCGATTGTAAACAAGGGTGATATTATTGTTGCCATTTCGCAAAGCGGCGAAACCGCCGATACCTTGGTTGCTATTGAAAGAGCGAAAGAAAACGGCGCTATTATTTTTGGTGTGGTGAATGTGGTTGGCTCATCCATTGCCCGTATAAGTGATGGTGGTGCTTACACACATGCAGGCCCGGAAATTGGCGTTGCATCTACCAAAGCATTTACCGGCCAGTTAGCTGTATTGGTGATGATGGCTTTAAAAATTGCAAAAGAAAAAGGAACCATCAGCGAAGAACGTTATACCAACCTGCTGCATGAACTGGAAGCTGTACCTGAAAAAGTAAATGCCATTTTAAAAAATGCTGAAGTACTTAAAACAATTGCATTAAAATATAAAGGAGCATCCGATGCCTTGTATTTAGGCAGAGGCTATAATTTTCCGATTGCTTTGGAAGGTGCTTTAAAATTAAAAGAGATCTCTTATATACATGCCGAAGGTTATCCTGCTGCAGAAATGAAACATGGACCCATTGCACTGGTTGATGAAAATTTACCGGTTGTTTTTATTGCCACCAAAGACAGTTACCACGAAAAAATTGTAAGCAACATTCAGGAGATAAAAGCTCGTAAAGGAAAAGTGATTGCTGTAATTACAGAAGGCGATGACATAATACCCGGAATGGCCGATGATGTTTTTTATGTACCGGCAGCCGATGAAATTATTGCGCCGCTGCTCAGCACCATACCCATGCAGCTATTAAGCTATTATGTGGGTATTGCTAAAGGGGTTGATGTAGATAAGCCGAGGAATCTTGCAAAATCGGTTACTGTAGAATAAGCTTGTGAATGGATAATTTACTAATGGATAATTGATAATGTTTTTGGTGCAGGATTTCTTTTTTCTCTCAGTTAATCTTAACTTGAAGAAATGAAAAATGATCAGCTTGCATATCAACATTCAGCAATTACCTTGATGAATTATCCATTATCAATTACCCAATTATCCATTCGTTCATGAACATCATCAAAAAACATCCGGTTAATAATCTTGGCTACAACTTTGTAGATGAAAAATATATCCCCAAAGGCAAGGATGAATACCATTTAAGGAACCTGCATAATAAAAACGGAATTGATTACCGAAAGCTTACAGCACAGGATATTGAAGCCCTAATACGCAACCGCAACACTTCCGACGATTGGGATAAGATTTTTGTTTCCAAACATTTTAATCCTGAGTTGGTACGCAACTGTAAATTTCATGGCCTGGTGCGTATTGGAAAATTAGAATCATTTTATTTAGAGTTTCATAACCTGCGCATGGCGGTTGGCTTGTACAACAGCACCATCATCAGCAGCGATATTGGTAATAATGTTTGTATAGATAATGTAAATTATCTGAGTCATTATATTATTGGCAACGAAGTAATGATTGCCAATGTGAACGAACTGGCCACTACCGACTATGCAAAATTTGGTAACGGTATTTTAAAAGATGGCGAAGATGAAAAAGTAAGAACCTGGATGGAACTGTGCAACGAGGCCGGTGGCCGCAGTGTGATTCCATTTAATGGCATGCTGGCCGGCGATGCCTGGATTTGGAGCAAGTACAGAGAAGACGATGCGTTGCTTGAAAAATTTAAAGAGTTTACTGAAAAGCGTTACGATAAGCAACGTGGCTATTATGGAAAAATTGGCGACAGAACAGTGATTAAAAACTGTAAAATTATTAAAGACGTTTGGGTAGGCACCGATGCTTATTTTAAAGGTGCCAATAAATTAAAAAACCTTACCGTTAACAGCGATGAAAAAAGAACCTCTCAGATTGGCGAAGGTTGCGAACTGGTGAATGGTATTGTTGGCTACGGTTGCAGAATATTTTATGGTGTAAAAGCGGTAAGGTTTGTAATGTCATCTCATTCCCAATTAAAATATGGGGCCAGACTTATTAATTCTTTCCTGGGTAATAATTCCACCATTTCCTGTTGCGAGGTTTTAAACTCACTTATATTTCCATCGCATGAGCAACATCACAACAATTCATTTTTATGTGCAGCACTGGTAATGGGGCAAAGTAATATTGCTGCCGGTGCAACCATTGGCAGTAACCACAACAGCCGTGCTGCAGATGGTGAAATGATTGCCGGCAGAGGATTTTGGCCTGGGCTGTGCGTTAGTTTAAAACACAATTCAAAATTTGCATCTTTTACCATTATTGCCAAAGGCGATTTTCCGGCAGAGCTGAATGTACAAATACCTTTTAGTTTGGTGAGTAATGATGTAAGCAATGATAAACTGGTGGTGATACCCGGTTATTGGTTTATGTACAACATGTATGCACTTGCACGTAACGAGTGGAAGTATAATGCCCGTGACCGGAGGACAGAGAAAATTCAGCATATTGAATACAACTATCTGGCACCCGATACCATCAATGAAATATTTGATTCGCTTAAATTTTTAGAAAAATTACCTGTTGATGAAAATGGTATTGCTGCAATAACCGGTTGGGAAAACTCCAAACGAAAAACTGAACTGCATAAAGTGCCGCAAGCTATTTTAATTTTTAAAGAGTTGATACAATATTATGGCGTGATGGAAATGCTGCAGCATATCAACAATAATAAATTTGCTGATTTTGCTGCGTTGAAGAAAACGCTTTCGGCTAAAGTGCAGCGCAGCCAATGGTTGAATGTTGGCGGACAATTGATCCAAAAATCAGAAATTGAAAATTTAAAGCGCAATATAAAATCGGGTAAAGTAAAAAGCTGGGTTGAGTTGCACAACTTTTACAAGCAAGCCGGCAATGCATATGCCTCCGATAAACTAAGTCATGCCTACACTTCATTACTTGAAATACTGAACATTACTCCAAAACAATTTACCCCTGCCCTGCTGAAAGCGTTATTACAACAGGCACTCGATACCAAGGAGTGGATGTGTAAATGCATTTTTGATAGCCGTGCAAAAGATTACAGTAATCCCTTTCGTAAAATGGTTTACGATACCAATGAGGAGATGAATAAAGTAATTGGCCGGCTGGAAGACAACAGTTTCATACAACAGGAACTGGGTGAACTTGACATCATGAAAAAACAGGTGAAGGCTGTTATCAGGAAAATGAAATAATTCCCTTGTGTGTGTAAATAAGTACTTTAATTCATCTCCATTAAAACTTAAAACATGAAAAAGATTGCAACATTAATTTATTTGCTGCTAATTGTAAATTTGCTTATCGCTCAATCCCAGCCAGTTTGTGACCCATTTCCCAAAACAATTTCTGTAACCGGCAGTGCCGAAATGGAGGTTATTCCTGATGAAATTTATGTTCAGGTTGACCTAAGAGAATATAAAAAGAAGGGTGAAGATAAAGTTGATATAGATAAGATTAAAGCTGATTTTTTAGCAAGTTGCAAAACAATTGGTATTGCAGATAGTAATATTTCTTTAGCTTCTTTTGATGGATACAATATTGCCAATATATGGAAACGTAGAAAAAAGGATCCCGATCTATTTGCCTCAATTGCGTATCAGGTAAAATTCAGCAACACCAGACTTCTAGATGATCTGGTTAACAAGCTTGATGATGAAGCAACAAATAATTTCAGAATCATCCGTACATCTCACAGTAAAATAGTTGAATTTCGGAAGCAACTCAAAATTATGGCTGTGAAAGCAGCGAAAGAAAAAGCCATCTATCTGGCTGAATCTGTTAATGAACAGTTAGGCGCAGCAATAACAATAACGGAACCAGCAGAATCCATAAGTTCTGACGCAGGGAATATAAGACTTAGAGGTTCAAATTCTGTTTACTCAAATACTGTTTCATCATCTGATGGATATAGTAGTTCAGATAATGTCGTTGATTACAGAAAAATAAAACTTCGTTTTGAAGTGAAAGTTTTATATGCCTTGAAGTAATTAAAACAGTTAATTATTTTAGAAGACAGCTTATCAAAAAGCTGTCTTCTTCATTAAAACTTATCTTTGCCCATTAAATTTAAAGCGTGAAAAAATTTCTTTTTGTTTTCCTTTTTACCTTTTTTTTATTTTCTGCAAAAAGCCAGACGATTACCCAAATAAAAAAGATATTAGACACTACCCAAAACCCCATCGGCTTTGTAAAATATGTGTTGAAGAAAAAATATTTTATTGATACAGTTACCGTAGTAAGTACCCAGCAGTTTATGGGCAAGGCCGATAGCCTTGCTTATCATGGCAAGGTTCGTAAAACGTATGGACCTTTTAAAAAAGAAAATATACTGGTGAAAATTCTGGTTAAGGCCCCTAATACTTTTTATCACATCAAGCATATTCTGCTTGATACTTCGGTATTTGACAAAAGTTTTGCTGAAACAAAAGCAGATGAGATCATGTACAAAATAGAGTCTGGTGCAAGTACATTTGCTGCCCAGGCCAGCATTTTCAGTGCAGATATGCAATCTTCTGCCAAAGGTGGTGACCTGGGTTGGTTTATCCAGGGTGTAATGTTGCCACAATTAGATAAGGAAATGGTGAAACACAAAAAAGGCGATCTGTTTAAAGTGTGGTCGCCCTCCGGTTTGCATATTGTAACCGTTGCAGATAATCCTAAGGAAGATACGGGCTACGCTTTGCTGCTGAGGGTTATTTTATAAAAAAATCCAGCGCCAGTTCGTATCCTTTCAATCCCAGGCCGCTGATAACCCCTTTGGCCTTTGCCGAAACGTGAGATAGTTTTCTGAAATCTTCTCTTCCAAAAATATTGGAAACATGCACTTCAATTACCGGAGTGGTGATGGCTGCAATAGCATCTCCGAGTGCAACAGATGTATGTGTATAGCCACCGGGGTTTAAAATTATCCCATCGTAACTAAATCCCAAACGCTGAATTTCGTTTATCAACTCCCCTTCTACATTACTTTGAAAATAAGAAATTTCGATATTGGCATATTTATCATGCAGTGTTTTCAGGTAGGTATCAAATGACTCACCACCATAAATAGTTACTTCACGTTTGCCAAGCAGGTTTAAATTAGGACCGTTAATGATTGCAATTTTCATATACCAGAGTGTTTGAATTGAGCATTGAATATTGAGCGTTGATTATTGAACATTATTTTATGAGGCTGAATAATACTCAATATACAATGTTCAATGAACAATTTTCAATGATTGATCAATTGTTCAGCATCTCGATAAACTCATCAAACAAATACCGGCTATCATGTGGGCCTGGTGTGGCTTCGGGGTGGTATTGTACTGAGAAAGCTTTTTTATTTTTTATGCGAATGCCTTCAATACTATCGTCGTTTAAATTAACATGGGTAATTTCTACGTTTTCGTTTGCCCTTACGGCTTTTGGATCAACACCAAAGCCGTGGTTCTGCGTAGTAATTTCAGATTTACCGCTAATGATATTTTTTACGGGATGGTTTAATCCACGGTGGCCATGATGCATTTTAAAAGTGGGTATATCGTTGGCTAGTGCAAGCAACTGATGGCCCAGGCAAATGCCAAACAAAGGTTTATCAGCGGCTAATATCTGCTTCACTGTTTTTACTGCATAATCCATCGGCGCCGGATCGCCAGGGCCATTACTGATAAAATAACCATGCGGTTTAAATTGTTCCAGTTCTTCAAAAGATGTTTTTGCATTATGCACTTTTACATAAGCACCTCTTTCTACCAGGCAGGTTAAAATATTTTTCTTAATACCAAAATCAAGCACAGCAATACGCAGATCACTTTTTTCATCACCTAAAAAATAAGATTCTTGTGTACTTACTGTTGATGCCAGTTCCAGTCCATCCATTGATGGTACTTCCGTCAATAATTTTTGCAGTTCCGCTACATCAGTAATTGCTGAAGATATAATGCAATTCATCGCACCTTGTGTGCGTATATGTGCAACCAATGCACGGGTATCAATACCATCAATGGCAACCACATCCTGAGCCTCAAAATATTCCTGTAAAGATGCATCAGCCATAAAACGGCTGTATTTATCTTCCAGGTTGCGGCCAATAACCGCTTTCACTTTCACGCTATCACTTTCC
>JAYURR010000007.1:0-2467 GCA_043756605.1 Chitinophagaceae bacterium | reverse complement strand
CCTGCAGTGCAGATATGCAGCTTTTTGATCCTGCAGCCATCAATGCAAATGAAAAAGAAAATTTAAAACAAGCGCTGAATATCAGTAAAGATGATTTTATTATCAGTTACCTTGGATCGGTTGGTGGGTGGTACCTTGTTGATGAAATGATGCAGTTTTGTAAAATGCTGAGCGATAAAATACCCGCTACAAAACTGTTGTTTATTTCTCCGCACCGGCACGAAGAAATAAAACTGGCTGCCGAACAAGCAGGCATTAAAGCAGATAAGATCATTATTAAAAAAGCAAGCAGGCAGCAGGTGCCCTTGCTGCTTTCCTTAAGTCACTATTCTGTTTTTTTTATCCGGCCCTGCTATTCCAAACAATCATCCTCGCCAACAAAGCATGGTGAAATTATGGCCATGGGTATTCCTTTAATTACAAACAGTGGCGTTGGTGATGTGGAAATAATTGTGGCCAGGTACAATTCGGGAATTGTAATTCAGGATTTTAACAGGGATAATTTTGCAGATGCAATAATGAAAATTGCTGCAGAGCCAAGTTTTAATAATGAAGGCATAAGGCAGGGAGCAAAAGAATTTTACTCCCTTGATGCTGCCATTGAAAAATATATAAGCATTTACAACAGCATATTAAAGCAATAAATTATTTTACATTGTAACAATGGATAAAAAGTATTTAATAATTGGTGCAGGTTTCTCCGGAACTGTTTTGGCAAATCAACTGGTGCAACATACTGATTGTACCATTGATATCTGGGATGAGCGTGCTCATATTGGCGGTAACTGCCATACCGAAAGAGACACCGAAACTGGGATCATGGTGCATAAATATGGCCCGCATATTTTTAATACCGATAAAAAGGAGATTTGGGATTTTGTAAACAGCCTGGGTGAATTTAAACCCTATGTACACCGGGTAAAAGCCATGAGTAAGGGCAAGGTTTATTCATTACCTGTTAACCTGCATACCATCAACCAACTGTTTGGCAAATCTTTTACACCTGCTGAAGCAAAGGCATTTTTAGAAACACTTGCTGACACATCCATAACTGATCCAAAAAATTTTGAAGAGCAGGCCCTGCGTTTTATTGGCAGGGAATTGTATTATGCTTTTTTTTATGGCTATACAAAAAAACAATGGGGTTGTGAACCTGCTGAACTTCCTGCATCCATCTTAAAAAGAATTCCCGTTCGGTTTAATTACGATGATAATTATCACAATAATATTTTTACCGGCATCCCGGTTGATGGATATTCGGCTATTATTCAAAAACTGGTGGAGCATGCTAACATTAGGGTTACACTCAATAAAAAGTTTGTGCCGGGTATGAACTTAAGCCCGTATGATCATGTGTTTTACACAGGCCCCATAGATGCGTGGTTTGATTTTAAATATGGCCGCCTGGGCTACCGTACTGTAACTTTTGAAACACTGTATGCCGATGGTGATTACCAGGGAACCGCACAAATGAATTACTGCGATGAAAATGTACCTTATACCCGTATAACCGAGCACAAACATTTTACCAACTGGGAGCAATACGATAAAACAATCTATTTTAAAGAATTCAGTAAGGAAACAGAGCCTGCCGATATTCCTTATTACCCTAAAAGATTATTGCACGATAAAGACCTGCTTTTACAATACCGAAAAGACGCCGAAAGTTTGCAACGGGTTTCATTCCTTGGCCGCCTGGCCACTTACCGCTACATGGATATGCATCATGTAATTGGCGAAGCGTTGGATTTTTACAAATCGTATATCTACGCAGTTAATAATGGTAAAACCCCTCCCGTTTTCCCAAACATAGAAGGATAATTTAAAAATGTACAGGGCCATGCAATAACGCAATTAACAATCCGTTATATCAAAGTCCTAATATCTATTTTAAACCAAATACCAATCCTATGGAAAAGGTAATTGCTGTGGTTGTAACTTACAACCGGCAGACCCTGCTTTGTGAATGCATTGCCGCATTACGTAAACAATCCCGCCCTTTAGATGCTATTCTTATTGTAAACAATGGCAGTACAGATGGAACCGAAAACTGGCTAAGCCAACAAACCGACATCATTTTCATTAATCAAAACAATACCGGATCAAGCGGTGGGTTTAGCACAGGCATTAACTGGGCTTATGAAAATAAATATGCCTGGATATGGTGTATGGATGACGATGGGTATCCAAAGGAAGATGCATTAGAAAATTTGCTGGCGGCTGATGATGGATGTTTGCGATTACTGAATTGTGCCGTTATTGATAAGGAAGACAAAAAAACATTTGTTTGGAAAACACAGCAATATAAAACGCTTGATGAGGTTGATTGCAGCATCATAAAGGGTATAGGGCATCCGTTTAACGGCACTTTACTTAACCACCGGATCATTGAAAGAGTTGGCCTGCCAAAAACAAAATATTTTTTATGGGGCGATGAAACTGAATATTATTACCGCATAGTTAAACG
>JAYURR010000006.1:0-21311 GCA_043756605.1 Chitinophagaceae bacterium | reverse complement strand
GCACCGCATGTGCCAAAGCACAGGATATTCATTTTTCACAATTTTTTGAAACACCTTTATTAAGAAACCCATCGCTGGCAGGTATTTTTAAAGGAGATGTACGTACACAAATGGTTTACCGCAGCCAGTGGAATAATATTACGGATGCTTACCGCACCGGTTCTTTTAATGTTGAATTTAAAAAACCAATTGGCCGTGGCGATGATTTTTTAACCATAGGCGGCCAGGTTTTATACGATAAGGCCGGCACCATTGCACTTACCTCAACTCATATTTTACCGGTATTGAATTACCAGAAATCTTTAAGCACCGATAGAAATATGTATCTCTCTTTAGGCTTTATGGGCGGACTGGTACAAAGAAGAATTGACCAGAGTAAAATGACAACCAACAGTCAGTATAACGGAATGGAATACGACCCCAACATAAGTACCGGCGAAAATTTCAGCAAAACTTCTTACTCGTATTTAGATGCAAGTGTGGGTATGAGTTTTAATACACAACTTGGCCAGAATGAAAACAACAATATTTATCTTGGGCTTGCTTATCACCACTTCAACAAATCAAATAAAATTTCTTTTTACGGCAATATAGATTTAGAAATGAAACCCAAATGGGTTGGCTCGCTGGGCATAAGGATGAATGTGAGCGAAGAATCTTACTTTACTATTTATGGCGATTACAGCAAACAGGATAGCTACCAGGAAACTGTTGCAGGCTTTCTGTACAGCTATCGCCTTGGCGACCCTGAAGACCCACGTTATGTATTGCACGTTGGCAGCATGTACCGTGTAAAAGATGCGTTGATACCGGTTGTAAAATTAGATATTGGTAAAATGGCGGTATCATTCAGTTACGATGCAAATACATCTCAGTTACGCAATGCCAGTTATGGCCGCGGCGGCTTTGAAATTGCTTTGGGTTATCAGAATTTTAATAATAAAGATAACAGTACAAAAGAGGCGGTGCGATGCCCCGTATTTTAGGTTGTGTTGATGTTGGCGAAAGCAATCTTTAAATATTTGCCTTTGATTTTTTTGCGAAATACAACATAAGATAAACAAACCCCACTGCACAAAAGCCATGTATAAAAAGATACATCTGAAGAATGGAAGTATCGCCGGTTTCTCCTGCAATGATACCCATTCCCAATGCCAGCATAACCGATACAAAACAAGAAATAATGGGGGTGATGAACAATAGTCCGGTTGGAAATAATTTGCGTACTGATAATTTTACCAGCACCAAATATAAAAAAGTCAGCAATACAGTAATCTTCAAACAATAAAAAATATAATCGCCTTTTTGTTCATCAGGGCCAGCATCATAAATTGTATTCCAATACAAAGCAAAAGCGATGGCTGCAACAATAAAAATTACATGCGCTATGATCAATGATTTTGTTTTCATTGTATTGGTTTTATTTTCTCATTCACTGTGCAGCCAGCAAAAACAAATATTTTTTTACAAAATTTTATATCAGCCCATAAAACATCCATATTTATCCTCGTCAATTTCTATTAAAAAATCCTTTAACTCGTTAACTGAAGGTTTGGGTTCATACAGTTCCCATTTTAAACTTGCCCGTTGCCAGTAAATTTTCCAAACCTTGTTTTTTTTATCGTAAGTAGTTTTAGCAAAATCATGCATCCGGCAAATCGTTTTATCTCTCCAGTCAGGCCTTATTTCATGTAGTATAATGGATTGATTTTCTATCCTATAGCTGATATCCAGCTTATCTCTTATTTCTTTGGGAGGCCGTACTTTGGCAATGTAATTTTCCATTATTTCGATAATGTCCACGGTATTCATCAGTTCCAGTGCCATCATTTTAATTTTTAAAAAATTTCAATAGTATGCCGGCAAATGCAAATGCCGCTATAAAGAAAGTTTCCCGCTATATTTATTTAAAGAAAAATGTTGCCAGCCTCCCGGAGGATCCCATTCTCCAACACCTGAAATCATTTCATTTTCAAATTTATTAATCAATATGCCATCAATACCCAGGTTATTATTCATCCATACTATTTTACCTGTATCATCCATGCAGGTAATTCCCGTAGCATCCGCAATATAAAAATGCTCATCGTGCAGGTATAAATGTCCAAAATATCCGTCTGCTTTAAGTACTGCAAGCGTTGTATTTTTTTCCATGTTGTACAGATAAAAATTTGCTTCGTGCCCAACTGCAATAAGATTGCCGGCAATTATGGCCTCCATAAAAGGACTGCAACGATATTCAAAATTAATCCTGAAAACATTGTGTATTCCCATTTTATCTCTGCAAACTAAAAACGCTGTATTTAAAAATTGTAAAGACAACTCTCCGGAAATCAATCTTATTTGATCACTATCATAATCTTCAGGAATATCTGGCTGGAAGTTAAAATGCATTCCTACGTTTAGTTTTTATTGTTTGGAGAAATTACTATCAATAATTTAAAAATGGCTATTTATTTTAAAGCCGCTATTGTACGCCTGCCTTAGTTATGCCTGCAGTTTATAAACTTTAAACAATAACAGCAGCAAAGCAATACAAAGACATTGATATAAATTCGCAAAAGAATGCCATGTTTATTTAATCAGCCAAGTTAAAAAATAAAAATTATGAAAGCACTTATTATTGGTGCCACAGGTGCTACCGGTAAAGATCTTGTACAGGTTTTATTGCAGGATCCGGATTATACAGCAGTGGTAATATTTGTACGCCGTTCCGGCGGAATAATCCATCCAAAATTGACGGAGATCATTACTGATTTTGACAAACCCGAAGCAGTATCCACACACATAAAAGGAGATGTATTATTCTCTTGCCTGGGCACTACCCTTAAAGCCGCTGGCTCAAAAGAAAAACAATTGCATATTGATTATGAAATTCCTTTGCAATTTGCGGAGATTGCCAGGAGAAACGGCATTACCAAAGTAGTTTTATTGTCTGCTTACGGAGCATCTGCTACCAGCAATGTTTTTTATTCTAAACTGAAAGGCAGGCTGGAAGAAGGTATCAACGCACTTGCATTTGATCAGTACATCATTTTCAGGCCGGGGTTGTTGTTGCGTAAAGATACCGATCGGTTTGGAGAACGCAAAATGGCCAGCCTGTTAAAACTGGTTAATACTTTGGGCCTGTTTAAAAAATTTCGTGCAATGCCCACTTTAATACTTGCCAAAAAAATGGCAAAAGCTGCTAAGGTTTTTACAGCGGGAAAGCAGGTTGTAGCGTTGGATGGAATTTTTGCGGTATAGGGGTTTTGGTTATGGCGGGCTTTTTATTAAGAAAGAACAGCGCATTTACTGCTTTCTAGAAATGCAAATTTGCGGATCTGCTTTAATTAATAACAGGCTAGTTTTTTTTATTTATTTCTGCCGGCTTCGCCAGGATAAAGTGTATGTACCGTTTCGCTTTGCCAGAATTTTTTACTGTCAATATCCATAATGCTGAGTTTACCATAAAACGCCGCACCGGTATCCAGGTTCCATACATTGCAGCCCTGCATGGGTTCGGTTACATCGTAATACAATGTTGGTGTATGGCCTATGTAAATTTCATTAAAAAGCTTCAGGCGTTTGGGATATAAAAGTGAATCTTTTTTTATCCGCTTATCCATGGTAAGAGCCATTTCCCAAAGGGTTCTGTCCCAGCTAAAATTAGAATTATAAAATTCTTTTTGAGGCCCATGCATAGAGGTGAAACCTGCATGAATAAACAACCGGTTTTCTTCATCAATAAAATAATAAGGCATCTGTTCCAGAAAATTAAGATGCTGCATTTTTTTGGTATCGCCTGCATTTGCATAGCTTTCTACAGTTGCTACACCACCATGCTGCAGCCATGTTTTATCTGCTACACCGGTACGCAACCAGGCTTCGCACCACACATCATGATTACCTTTTATAAAAATACATTCGTTGGTATTTGACAGTTGCATCATGTAATCTAAAACTGCTGCAGTTTCACTCCACCCATCAACATAATCTCCTAAAAAAATAAGTTTGTCTGCCTGCGTAACGTTGGCTTTTTCAAATACCTGGTGAACGGCTTTTAGCCCGCCGTGAATATCGCCTATCACTAAAGTACGTTTCATGTTTTTTGTTTAATTAACCGCCTTCAGGGTTTCAAGCTGTAATATATTCAACTGGTACCGAATCAACAAGCCAAACATTATTCTCTGATAAATAAAATAAAAACCCCGCCGCAGCCATTGCTTTTGCATTGATGGTTAAAATAACCGGTTTACCATGCCTGCCTCCTACTGCTTTTGCTGTTTCTATAAATTCACTTAAATGCACATGCTGCCGTTGTTGCTTTGTTAAGCCAGTTTTAAGAATACTTTCTAAAAACCTTTCCGTTGTACCATGGTATAAAACATCTGGCGGTAGCACTGTATTTAAATTCAGTTCCACTTCTAAACTATGGCCCTGGCTGGCACGTATGCAGGTTTTATCTTCATTAAAAGCAAAACGTTTTTTATCGTTTGTATCCACAACAATATTTATGGTTGCTGCATCTACAGCAGTTCCGCTTTCATTTATTTTCTCAATAAGTTGCTGCACATTTGCCCAGCCATTTTCATCTAACTGCAACCCGATAGTTTCGGGTTTGTGGCGCAGTACCAAACTCATTAGTTTGCTGATATGTTTAAGTTGTTGTTGCATTGTTATTTTTTAAAACTCTTAAATATTCTTTTATAATTCTGCAAATCTCTTTCTCCAAATACCACCAGGTAAACTTTATCATTTGCTGCATGTCTACTAAATTACAGTTTACTTATTCCTATTCCCTTTTCAATATCATCATCATTCATTTCAATCACATCTTCATAAGGTACAAATAACTCCTCCATATTTTTCGCCAGCACTTTTTCATGAGCAGCTTTTACAAAGTCGGTAATGTCTTCAATTTTTACAATCCATTCGGTACAAAATTTTCTGAGTACTTCACCTTTCATTCCCAACTGTATAGCTTTGCGATCTTCTTTGTTTCCAAAAGGATTATGATCGGGATCCCATTGCAAACGAACTTCAGTTTTATCAAGTGTTGCTCTCCAGTTTTCTGCAGTATCATATACTTCCTGCTGGTATGATGTAAATGTTGCCTGGCTGCATATTGTTTTAAAATAAGTAAGCGGCATTGTTATTCTTAAAATTCTTTCCTGCTGCTCTTTAGTTGCCCAACCGGCCCGGTACATCATCCATAAAAAACCGGGCTTAATCCAACTCATCCGGTTAAAGCTGTAAGCTGGTCCGCCAAATTGCTGGTTGGCAATTGCATAAGCTGCTATTTGCGGATTGAATGCCTGATAGACAATAATATTTTCATCTTCGTTACAGCCAATAATATGCCTGCCACTTTTTGGTAATCTTTGTTTCTGTTCTATATATTTTTCTGTTTTCATTTTTTTTATTGTTGCGGAATTGTTTGCTACAGTTTAAAGCTACTCCGCCAATGTTGCTCTTATCTCTGCCAATGTAAATTCCTTTGTTATTTTTCCGTTTTTAAAAACGGTTTTTAATTCGCTTTTTGCTTCATCGGCCCAGCTTACTTTATCGTACAATACAAAGCGTCCGTTTTCTTTCTGTACATTTAACAAACCCGTGGCCGATTTTTTTGTGCCATCATCCGTTACCGGATTTTTAAATATCTCACGCCCTTCGCCATCAACCACTACGTAAGTTGCTTTCATGGCGGTACCAAAAGTATCACGGGTATTGTATTGATAGGTGTAACTGCCAATACCAAAAACAACCTGGGTGGCAAATCCATTTGCTTTCAGCCCATCATAAATTTGTGCTGCTCTTTCCAGGTTAATACTGTCGCCGTAAATGGCACCAATATGTGTATCCAGTAATTTATATCCCTGTGCAGTAACGCTGCCACCAAAAACATCCCACAACAATGCAACCACTCCTTTTCGTTCTGCATCCGTTTTTCCATCGGCATCGCCACAAATAATTTTTACCGGATCGCCGCTGTCGGGGCGTATCACCACTTTACCATCGCGTTGCAAAATTTCTGTTTTTAATGCAGGCAAATATTCGGCACATACTTTCCACAAATCCCAGGTATCGCTTACAATACTTACAATGCCTGCAGGGTAAACTTCTGTAATCAACCGTTTAAAAGTTTCTAACTCTCCATCTTTACTGCCGCTGCACATAACACTGTGCTCGGTTGCAGCAACACTGCCGCCAATCAATTCTTTATCCGCATCAGCATTATAATATTGTTCCAGCGCATCAATAGCAGGTATGGTATCTGTACCGGTAAAACTTAAAAGGTGCCCCATGCCGCTTAACACAGCAGTTTCCAGAGAACTCATTCCACGAAAAGAAAAATCGTGGCCCTGCCATTGCACAAACTCTGCAGCCATGCCAGTTTCGGCAGCGTAACCATTCAGCAGTTTACGGTATGCGTGTGCTATAGTTGCGCTGGTACAAGGTTGCCAGATTACGGCACTTAACAACGTTTCTAAAAAATTTGTGAGCCAGTAAAATTCAGCCAATGTATTTACGATGGTAATGCAAGGCACTTTCATTGGTACTTTGCTTCCTTCGGGTAATGCTTTTATTTCAATTGGCAGATAACCAAGATCATGCAGATTTTCCAGGTGGCTATAAGTTGGCAAACCTGCACCCAGCGATGTACTGATCCTGCGTTTGTAACCGGCCATTACTTTTTGTTTAGGCTGATTAAAAAAGTTATCGTTGAAATAATTAAGCAGGTATTCTTTTATAAAATACTGCATTCCAAAAAATACCATTTCATCAATATCTTTCAGGCGGCTGCTACGTGGCGTTAAATTGCTGTACACCAGTTCAGTTTTATCGGGGTATTGAAAAACGTGACCCACTTTGTAATAATCGGTTAGTAAAAAAGGATTTGTTTTCATGTTGCTGATTTATTGGTTATAGTAGCAGAAATATTATTGAAAATGATTCAGGGTTTTTACAATAGGCGAGTCGTACGTTTTGTACAAACTATCTGATACTACGATTTGCTGAAAATAGTTATGCAGCGTTTCAAACCCTTTTGAAAAAATGCCATGCGTAACAATAAGTGTTAAATGTGCCGGTTGTATTTTTTCGGCAATGGCCAAAAAAGTACCGCCGCCATCGCAGATATCATCAATAATTACGCAATTTCGGTTTGTACATTCCTGAGGCTCCAGTATTTCCAGCGTAAGTTTACCGGTTGCCAGGTCGCGGTTTTTGCTGCAGTAAACTATGTCTTTAATGTTAGTGTTCCACCCAAAATAATTGCCTACTTTTTTGCTGGCGCCTGCATCCGGACAAATTAATACCGCATCGGGCATATCGTAAGTTCTAACCAGGTTTTCGTTGGTAATGCCAATTGCATTTTTTATCAGCAAAAGTGCCACATCGGAGTGCACATCATACAAATACACTTTTTCAAAACCGCAGCTATTTACCAGATCGGCCACCACCTTTAAATCAATACTGTCGCCGGTTTGCATCAGCCTGTCGTACCGGGCAGCCATCAGGTAAGGTATTACCAATACCCTCTTTTTGGCAAATAAATTATCAAGCGCATTGGCAGCTTCCAGCAATTGCAGCAGTTTGGATGTATCGGTTATGGAGCAAATAACTTTTACTTCATCTCCTTCTGTAATGTTGCTGATGTTTATATGTGGCTGACCATCGGGGAAGATGGTAATTTTAACGCCTTCGCCGGTATTAAGATTGATTGTTTTCATCATCATTATTTTTTTTGATAACACAAATATAGGTTGATTTTTTAATTTGCGTTATTTTTACGCAAATTATTTTTTAAAAGCCGGGTTGGAGAAGATGACCGGATTTGTTTACTAAGGAAAGCAGAGATACAGCCATTTATATTTCAAAATGCATCCCTTCTTTCAGCAACTGCTGGTAACGCTTTTTATTAAACTGATATATTTTGCTTGGCCTGCCTGCGCCAGGCGTGGCAGCCAGTTCGCCGGTATCTTCCAGCAAGCCGAGCGACAATATCTTTTTAGTGAAGTTTCGCCGGTCAATGCTGCGATCAAGTAATGCCGCATATAATTTTTCCAGGTCAGCAAAAGGGAATTTTTTATCCAGCAATTCAAAACCTATGGGCTGGTAGCGCACTTTTGCCTGTACACGTTCGATGGCTTTTTGCAGTATTTTTTTATGATCAAATGCAAGCTGTGGTAATTTATTTATGCTGAACCATTGGGCATCTTCTGCATCGGTGCTGGCTTTTAACTGCTGAAACAATGCACTTTTTACCAATGCAAAATAGGCTATAGAAATAATGCGCTGTCTGGGATCTCGTTCTAGTTCTCCAAAACTATACAACTGCTCCAGGTAATTTACTTTAATGCCGGTTTCTTCCAGCAATTCTCTGGTAACTGCTTGTTCCAGGCTCTCGGTTTGCAATACAAACCCACCGGGTATTGCCCAGCTATCTTTAAAAGGCGGATACTTTCTTTTAATAAGCAAAACAGATACTCCATCATTTTTAGAATATCCAAATACAATAGCATCCACTGCTACTTTAATGTTGGATGCCGGTGCTTGCATATTGTTTTATTTTTGATTTTGTTTTCTGAATCCAAAATTAAAATAATCTCATCAAGGTGAAATTTTAATTTAGCAGAACGTATCCCAATATTGATCGGGACGACCTTTTATGAAAACCATTTGGGGGCACATTGGCCAAAAAGGCAAAAAAAATCCTGCTATTACAGGATTTAATTTTGTGGAGAGTATCCCGATAGTAATCGGGACGACCTTCCCGAATGCTTTCGGGACGCTCACTCCAACTGAATTAATCACAACATCTAAAAAGTAAATTAACAAAAAAATCCTGCTATTACAGGATTTAATTTTGTGGAGAGTATCGGGGTCGAACCGACGACCTCTTGCATGCCATGCAAGCGCTCTAGCCAACTGAGCTAACCCCCCATTTTTGAAATCAATATTTCAGAATCTCATAAAAGCAATCCCGTTTTTCGGAAAAGCTACCCCCCCAAACGGATTGCAAATATAGTGGCACAAGCCTCCGCTTCAAAATCAAATTTTAATTTTGCTTATTAGCAGGCGATGCAGGATTAGTATTACCACCCGGATTTACTTTATTGCCACCAGCTTCAATAGATTTTATTGCTTCCAGATTTTGTTTTGCCAGCACAAAGTTGCTATCAAGCGCCAGTGCTTTTTCAAAATATAATTTTGATTCTGCTTTTTTGTCCAGATCGTACAAAGCCAAACCTGTGATGTTATAAATGCCTGCCCTTAAATAAGTACGGCCCATTTGCTCACCGGCATTGTATGTCATGGTTAAATCCGGTTTAAATTCAAGTTTTTCTGTACTGCCCGATGTTGCCAAACATTCCTGCAAACGCTTGATGCCATACTGCAGTTCCATTAAAGTATAAGCATGGTATGGGCTTTTTGTTTTAGCATATAATTTTTCATAAATGGTTATTGCCTCTTTGGGTTGATTCAGTTTATCCAGACAAATTCCCTTCATCTCTAACAAAGTAAGATCTTCGGGTTTTGCTTTCAATCTTTTATCTGCCCAGTAATAACATTGCACGTACGAGTTTTGCTGCAGATAAAGCATTGCCAATGTGTCTTCATAAACTGAATTTGCACCCTGATCGGTTACATAATAACTTAAAGCAGCAATACCGGTTGCTAAATCGCCACTGGCTGCAGACTGCCTGAATACTTTAAGATGCTGATTGCCCGAAACGGCAGGCGCAGCTTTACCGCCCTGTGCAAAACAATTTGCAGTTAAAATAGAAACGATTGCTACAAAGATTATCTTCTTCATTTTATTTTTTTGTTGAGATTAATTAAAAAACCGGAACTTAAATTCCGGTTTCAATACAAATATCTGCTAAAAATTTAATCCCCCCAAATATTGTCTTTACCCTCCAGCCAGGCTTTTACCAATGGGGTAGTTACAGATTTTGGCCTTTCCAGCGGAAAGCCCAGAGCCCTGTCCCAGCAAAGGCTTG
The DNA here is from genome assembly GCA_043756605.1 of Chitinophagaceae bacterium. Taxonomy (GTDB): domain Bacteria; phylum Bacteroidota; class Bacteroidia; order Chitinophagales; family Chitinophagaceae; genus Ferruginibacter. The sequence continues at coordinate 11,322 of JAYURR010000006.1, read as the reverse complement.
CCAATACACCCAACGATCTGGATACACCAAACAAAACAGTATAAAATTCATATTCTACCATGCCGTAATGTACCAGCAACGCACCACTGTGAGCATCTACATTTGGCCATGGGTTTTTAATTTTTGCAATAGAACCCAACACCGGCGGCACTGCTTCATAAATATTCCAAACGGTTTGTACCAGGGCATCATCGGGCATGTGTTTTTTTCCAAATTCCATCTGTGCAGTAAAGCGTGGGTCCGTTTGCCTTAACACAGCATGGCCATAACCCGGTACCACTTTACCCTCACTTAATGTTTTTTTAACGTACTCTTCAATCTGTTCTTTTGTTGGAATATCTGCACCTATATCTTCTCTTAATTCGTAAATCCATTTTATCACTTCCTGGTTGGCCAATCCATGTAATGGGCCGGCCAAACCGTTCATACCGGCTGCAAAACACAGGTACGGATCGCTTAATGCAGAGCCTACCAGATGTGTAGTGTGTGCAGATACATTACCACCTTCATGATCGGCATGTATGGTCATGTACAAGCGCATCAACTCATGAAAACCATCATCTTCATATCCCATCATGTGTGCAAAATTGCCTGCCCAATCAAGCAAACCATTTGGTTGAATGTGTTCACCATTTTTATATTTACGTCGATAAATGTATGCAGCTATGCGTGGCAGTCGTGCAATCAGATCCATCGTATCATCAAACACTGCATCCCAGTAGTCTTTTTTACTCATTCCTTTTGCGTAACGTTTTGCAAACTGGCTCTCTGTTTGCAGGCTCATAATAGCCACAACAAACTGTGTCATCGGGTGCGTACTTACCGGTAATGCTTCTATGGTATCAAACACATGGTTTGGTACATGGCTCCTGCGTTGCCATACGCTGCTGATGTGGTGTGCATCTTCATCTGCAGGTAAAGAGCCTACCAGCATCAGATAAAATAAACCTTCGGGTAAGGGCTCTGTACCACCGGGTGCTTTGGGCAGTTTTTCCCTTAACTCCGGAATTGAATATCCACGGAAACGAATACCATCCTGTGCATCCAGCAAAGAGGTTTCGGTTACAAGTGCAGTAATGCCCCGCATGCCCTGGTAAACCTGGCTTAGTGTAACTTCTCCAATTACTTTTTCGCCATGTTCCTTTATAAGCCCTTTAATATCGGCAGCTACAATATCAGCCTGCTCTTTAAATCTGTCTTTAATAATACCCATAAAAATTATTTATTACTATTTAAATTTTCTGTTTTGCAAAATGTGGTTGATGATTAAGCAAAATTTCTCCTACCAAAACAATAAAGCAACCCGTTAGTATTGAGGCTTAAAATTACGATGCTGATGTGTGTAAAACAAAAGTTTTAGCATAAAGTTTATATAAACAGCTGCGATACCTTAAGTTTTATTTGGGTGCTTTTTTATAAAGATAAAAAGCCAGTATTCCAAAGATGATATTGGGTGTCCATGCTGCAAGAAATGGAGTAAAACTTCCTTTAGTAGCAAATACCAGCGAGAACCTGCTGAATAAAATATAGAGTACGCTGATTACTACACCTATGGCAAGATGAAGCCCGCTTCCTCCACGAATTTTACGGGATGCAAGCACTACTCCAATGATGGTGAGTATAAGAACTGAGGCTGGTATTGCATCGCGGTTGTAGCGTTCAACCAAAAGCATGTTAAGCGATTCGGAACCTCGTAATCTTTCCAGTTTAATAAATTCATTAAGCTCCGGAGTGGGTAACTGGTCTTTTAAAAATTCATCTTTCCGCAAGTCACGGGGTTTAAAATTATAACTTACGAGCAATTCCGGTGATCTTGTAAGTCTTTCTGATATGCTGTCTAACCTACGTTCAACAGCATTCAGCAATTTCCATTTTTTTTGTGTTGTGTCCCAATTAAACTGCTCGGCACGCAGGTTGTAAATCAATTTATTTTTTTGAAACTGTTGTACAAAAAACCCATTACCCGATTTCATAACGGTATCATAACCACGTATGCCAACGTAAGTAGAGGAATCAAGTTTAAAATATAAGTTGCGTTTATAATTGGTAGTGTTGCTTTCGGGTGCCCTTGGCCCATCAATATATTTGGCTTCAAAATTCGCCCACTTCAGGTTTGCTTTTGGTACTATATATTGATAACCCAGCCATAAAAGTGCAGATAAGAAAATGCCACCAGCAATATAAGGCAGTAAAAACCTGCGAAAACTTACACCGCTGCTGAGTATGGCAATAATCTCTGACCGGCCGGCCATTTTGCTGGTAAAAAATATAACGGATATAAAAACAAAAAGCGGAAACAGCATCGCATCAATACGTGGTATAAACCCAAAATAGTAATCAACAATGATACGGGAAATGGGCAATTTTGATTTTACAAAGTTGTCAGTTTTTTCGCTGATATCAACAACCACAACAATAGCCGTAAATAATATCAAACAAAAGAAAAAGGTGGTAAGATATTTAAGCAGTATGTAGCGATCTATTTTTTTCATGGCCAAGTATAAACAAAAGTAACTGAAATGCCGCTGGCAAAGAAATACATAAGTGAAGAATTTGTGAATATTAAATGTAGGTTTAGGATAAGGTTGAGGCTGAGGTTAAGTGGGTTTATGTTGTTTTAAAAGTTTTTATTTTTTCAACCTAGGCTTCACCCTCAACCTTAGCCTTAGCCTTAACCTTAACCTAAACCTAAACCTCACTCCCTAAACCAATCGCCTTGGCCGCAATCCATCCCGTACTCCATGCATTTTGAAAATTATAGCCACCGGTTATACCATCTACATTAATAATTTCGCCTGCAAAAAATAACCCTTGATGTTTTTTGCTTTGCATGGTATTAAAATCAATTTCACTTAAGTCAATACCACCGGCAGTAACAAACTCTTCTTTAAAAGTGGTTTTGCCTTTTACGGCATGTTCGTGTGCACATAAATTTTTTATTAGTTTATTTTGTTCCCTGGCGGGAAGATCGGCCCAACGCAAATCGGGCTGTATGCCGGATTCAATTATAAGATACTCCCACAAACGGTTTGGCAAAGCAAAAGGATTTCTGTTTACAATTTTTTGAGCAGCCAGTTCAAACCTTACCTTTTGTATCTTATCACGCAAACTGTTTTCATTATACTCCGGTATCCAGTTTATGAGTAGTGTAAATTGCCAATTGCAAACTGCCAATTCTCTGGCGCCCCAGGCAGAAAGTTTCAGCACTGCTGGTCCGCTCATACCCCAGTGTGTAATCAGCAACGGACCGCTTTCTGATAATTTTGAACCTGCAATTTTAACTACTGCATTTTCAACCACAACACCCATTAGTGCGGTAATAGTATTATCCGGCATATTAAATGTAAATAAGGATGGCACAGGTTCTTCAATGCTGTGATTTGTTTGTTTTAGCCAACCGTACTGCAAAATTTTAGGATATCCACCGCTGGCAATGCAAATAAAATCTGCAGGAATAAGAATATCATCTTTAATTAATAAATTCCATTTATCTGCATTGCTATAAATTTCCTTCACTTCTGTATTCATTTTTATCTCGATACCATATTTGTTTGCTTCCTTCATCAGGCAATCAATAATAGTTTGAGAGCTGTCTGTTACCGGAAACATTCTTCCATCTGCTTCGGTTTTTAAAACCACGCCCCTTTCTGCAAACCAGGCAATGGTATCGTTTGTAAAAAAATGATGGAATGCTTTTTTTAAAAAAGCAGATCCTCTTGGATATTTTTTAATCATATCCGCAATGCTGTAACAGGCATGCGTTACATTGCACCGGCCACCACCACTTACTTTTACTTTACTTAACAGTTTGTTCGATTTTTCGAGAATAATTACTTCAAGTGCAGGATTTAATCTTGCCGCATTTACGGCACAAAAAAAACCTGCAGCACCGCCACCAATAACAACCAGCCGTTTTTTAATCATTTATTATATTTTGTATCTTCAAAACCTAAAAATAACATTTAACCCGATAACAATGGCTGGCGCAATTACAAAAAAACAACTTAAAGAAATGCAAGTGATTCCTTACGAAAAAATAAGGCATCATTTAAAAACAGGAAATATTTTTTTCAGCAGCGGTAGTTACGCTTTTTCAGGCATCATACAAAAGCTTACCAAAAGCACCTGGAGCCATGTTGCCATGGTTTATAAAGATGAGGAACTTGGCCGGGTTTTGGTTTTAGAGGCTGAGCCTTATGTTGGCATAAGGTTAATACCACTCTCAAAATACCTGTGCGATTATAAAGGTAAAAAACGTTGCTACAAAGGCCAGATAGCCATTGCACAGATAAATGTTGATTTAGAAAAGGAAAAATTAAATCGCGGTATTTGTTTTGGACTGGATGAACTGACAAGACCTTACGATAATTTTGAAATTGTACGCATCATGATGAGGATCTTATTTCACATTAGCCGGCGTGAAAGAAACCGGAATTATATATGTAGCGAACTGGTACGGGATATTTTTGCAAAAGCCGGTGTTATCATGCAATACAGAGATACCTACATCAGCCCTGATGATATCTGGACTGATAAAAGAGTAGATTTAAAATACAGGATTTTGTAGGTTCTTAAAACGACACAGTTACATTTGTCCAAGGTATGCAAATACACTAAAACGTTTGTCAATGGTGATCAGGTTGTTAATAAGCCTTAAACAACTGTCCAGATCACGATAGCAAAATGGTGCATCTGTTTTTATATTCTCATTTGCTATCATTTCCGGGATGTAAATTTTTTCTCTCAGTGCATCATAGTCAAAAGTTGATGCAAATTCTTTTGCTTCTCCTCTTGACATTACCCGCCCGGTTCCATGGCAAAGTGAATTGTAAGTATTTTCAACTTCGTCTGTTGCGGTTATTAAAACTACATCACCATTCATGTTTGATGGAACAACTGTCTGTTCGCCTGACATAACTTTTACGGCACCTTTTCTAATAATTACGCCTTCATCAGTTGTCTCAAAATGATTGTGATTTTTGTCAAGTACAAAGTCAAGACGTCCAAAATATTTTTCAAGTATTTTGAATATTGCAAAACGATTATCTTTTGCCCATTCACAAACATCATAGAATTTGGCATCAAATTTTTGTGGTCTGTCAATTAGATCATCTACAAGTTTTGATTCATTTCTTGAGCCTGTATGAATTAGAAATGAAATTTTATCGTCTGTGTATGATTCCAAAGCATCAAGGAAATGATTACCTGAACCTAAGTCACCAAGTTTTCCTTTGTTGGCCTGAATGTCAAAATAAATTTTATCCCACTTTTCTTTTTTAAAATCTTCTTTTGAAATATTGGCTTCACATAATAACATTCCACAACCACAGTCTGAAATTGCAAACTTTCTCCAATTTTGTTGTTTTGTCAATACTACTGTTCCCGTTGGCAAAGGGGATTTTCCCGGGCAGGCATCCGGAAAGAAAATTACTTTTTCAGCTTCCAGGTCGTGTGGCAACCAACCATAAACTTTGTTTAGAGGCTCAGCGGAATAGTTTATCACTTCCATTATTTTTTATTTCTGTTTTTGCAGGAATGTAGTGGTGATTGCAATCAACAGGTAAATTTAAGATATAATACATAACGCAAACAAAGAAATCAATAGCCCAATGTTATGCATTAAAACAATTTCCGGTAGAAGATCATTACCAGAAAAAGAACACGATTGACTAAAAATTATTTTCGAAACTAATAATCTGAAAAAAGTTCTGCATTTGCTTTTTCAGCAGCTTCTATTGGAGTAAATGAAGATAAAATATCGGCCTTGCCTTTTTGTATGCAGATGTCGTGTTCGTAATGTGCTGAAGGTTTACCATCACCGGTGCGTATTGTCCAGCCATCTTTATCATTATAAACATCTTTGGTGCCCATATTAATCATCGGCTCAATGGCAATAACCAAACCTTCTTTAAGCTTTGCACCGGTTCCTCTTTTTCCAAAGTTGGGTACCTGTGGTTCTTCGTGCAGGTTGCGGCCAAGGCCATGGCCTACTAAATCTCTAACTACACCGTAACCATATTGTTTTTCTGTATAATCCTGTATGGCGTAAGCAATGTCGCCAACACGGTTACCGATTATTGCTTTTTCAATTCCTTTGTATAAAGATTCTTTGGTAACCCGCATTAATTTTTTTACCTCATCAGTTATCTCACCAATTCCAAAAGTGTAAGCACTATCGCCATGGAAACCGTTTTTAAAAACACCAACATCAACCGAAATTACATCCCCGCTTTTTATTGCTTCATTGGTAGGAAAGCCATGCACCACGGCATCATTTACAGAAATGCAACAGGTATAAGGAAAACCATGATAACCTTTAAAAGATGCTGTTGCTTTATTATCCTGTATAAATTCTGCTGCAATTTTATCCAACTGCATGGTGGTAACACCTGGCTTAATTGCAGCAGCAACTACGGCAAGCGCTTCGCTAACGAGCAAACTGCTTTCTCTCATCAGTTCTATTTCAGCTTTGCTTTTGTAGTGAATCATTTGCCCTGGCACCCAAATGGGATTTTAAGTTTGAGATTATTTAAAACAAACCCCGACATTTTCAGTCGGGGCTTAATAATATAATTTAAGTCCCCATGCGGGGTATCACTTTTACACTCCTGCAGAAACCTGTTGCCTGCCCTGTATTCTGCCGCTGCTCATCAATCCATCGTATTGGCGCATCAGTAACTGAGTTTCTACCTGTTGTAATGTATCTAATATTACTGCAACCATAATCAATAAAGATGTACCACCAAAGAAAGTGGCAAAGCCCTGCTGCATACCAAATATCAATTCAATTATACCAGGAAGGATACCAACAAATGCAAGTAATACTGCACCTGGTAAGGTGATACGATCCATAATAGTTCCGATATAATCCGCAGTTGGCTGACCCGGTTTAACACCTGGTATAAAACCATTGTTGCGTTTTAATTCATCAGCCATTTGCTTAGGATTAAATATTAACGCAGTGTACAGGAATGTAAATGCAATAACTGCAATGGTGTACACCAACATATAACCCAGGTTGGTATGATCGGTAAAGTATTTTGTCCACGAGGCAGTACCACCAAATGAAAATAATGTTGGTAAGAAAAGTATTGCCTGAGCAAAAATGATAGGCATTACACCCGATGCATTTACTTTTAATGGCAGAAAATTTCTGGCACCTCCAAACTGGCGGTTTCCTACTATTTGTTTTGCATAATTAACAGGAACTTTACGGGTACCTTGTACCAATAGTATAATACCCATAATTACTGCAAGCAGTAAAACAATCTCAATCAATATCATTAAAATACCACCGGCACCTCTTGTTGATCTTGCTGCCCACTCCTGCATAAACGATTCCGGTAAACGTGCAAGAATACCAACCATGATGATGATAGAAGTACCATTACCTAAACCTTTATCTGTAATTTTTTCGCCAAGCCACATCACAAATAAAGTACCTACCGTAAGAATGATAATGGTTGATACCGTGAAGTAACTTTGAAAGTCGGGAATAATAGCATCTTTCTGTCCACTCAGATATCCGATATAGGCTGCCGCCTGAAATGCAGTAACTATAACTGTAAGATAACGGGTCCACTGATTAATCTTTTTTCTGCCACTTTCACCTTCCTTCTGAATTTTTGCCATTTGAGGAACCAGAATAGTCATCAACTGCATAAAAATTGATGCAGAAATATATGGCATGATACCTAATGCAAAAATAGATGCTTTAGAAAAGGCCCCTCCTACAAATGTATCAAGCAAGCCAAGCATGCCACTTTGAGAACTATCTTCAAGCGCAGCTAATTTATTAGGATCAATACCAGGCAATACAATAAAAGAACCTATACGATAGATAAAAATCAACAGTAAAGTGAACGTTATCTTATTGCGTAGTTCCTCTATGCTCCAGATATTCTTAAGTGTTGTAATGAACTTCTTCACAGAATTTAAACGATTTAAGTGATTTGCGCTAAATTAAAAATGACCCCGCAAAAAGCGTGGTCGGCAAATATCGGGAAATTATTTTATTATCTCGATAGAACCTCCGGCTGCTTCAATGGCTGCTTTTGCTTTTTCGCTGGCTGCATTCACCGTAAAAGAGAATTTGCCTTTAAGCTCACCATTGCCTAAAATCTTTACACTATCAAACTGGCTTATTAAACCATTGATGTATAAATTCTGGAGGTTGAATTCTGTAATACCGTACTTTTCTGATAGTGTATCAATCTGTCCAAGGTTTAAAACCTTAAACTCAATGCGGTTATTATTTTTAAATCCACGTTTTGGAATACGACGCTGAATAGGCATCTGTCCGCCTTCGTGTGCTTTTTTACTTTTGTAACCGGCACGGCTTTGTCCACCTTTATTACCTTTGGTAGATGTACCACCTTTACCACTTGCCTCACCACGGCCAATTCTTTTCTCTTTGTGTGTTGCGCCTTTTGCAGGCTTGAGTGTGTGTAGTTTCATTTTATTATTTGATTTTGTACTTACGGGGAATCACCCCTCGCTTGTTAGTTTATTCGTTAATTGGTTTATTGGTTAATCCGGAAGAACGGGTTAACTTCTTTATCCTAACTCTTCAACTTTTACCAGGTGGTTCACTTTGGTAACCATACCTAATATTTGCGGAGTAGCTTCTACTTCAACAGAAGCATTCATTTTTCTTAATCCTAAAGCTACCATTGTTCTTTTCTGGCGCTCCGAACGGTCAATTACACTTTTAACCTGTGTTACTTTTATCTTTTTCATTGTATCTGTTATTTGTTATCTGTTAATTGAAAAGCCCTTTCGAACTATTAACAATTAACCATTAACTGATTTTATCCGTTAAATACTTTCTTTAAAGAAATACCACGTGTTTTTGCAACTGCAATTGGTTCACGTAATGTAGCCAATGCTTTAAATGTAGCTTTTACCACGTTGGTTGGGTTTGCAGAACCTAAGTTCTTGGCCAACACGTCGGTAATACCCGCTGCTTCCAAAACCGCTCTCATGCTACCTCCGGCAATTACACCGGTACCATGTGCTGCAGGCTTGATATAAACTTTAGCTGCACCTTCCTTAGATAACTGATCGTGAGGAATTGTACCATGCATCAAAGGAATTTTTATCAAATTCTTTTTTGCATCTTCAATACCTTTTGTGATGGCTTCCTGAACTTCTTTGGCCTTACCCAAACCGTGTCCAACAATACCAGCTTCGTTACCAACAACAACTAATGCAGAGAAACTGAAGGCACGTCCGCCTTTTGTTGTTTTTACTACACGGTTAATGGCAACAACCTTATCTTTCAATTCCAGGTCGCCGGCTTTTACTTTATTTGAGATTAAATTTGACATCAATAATTATTTTAGATTTTAGATTTACGATTTTAGATTTTGTTAGCGATTCAGATTAAGTCTGCAATCGGCAATCAACAATCTAAAATACAAGTCCGCCTTCTCTTGCACCTTCAGCTACTGCTTTAACACGGCCATGATAGATGTAACCACCACGATCAAAAACAACGGTAGTAATACCAAGCTCTTTTGCTTTGGTTGCAATTGCAGCGCCTACCATTTTACCTTTTTCAGTTTTAGGCGCTTTTTGAGCCTGGATATCTTTTTGTCTTGATGATGCAGAGGCTAATGTTACGCCATTGTTGTCATCAATTAACTGAGCATAGATATCTGTGTTGCTTCTAAAAACACTTAATCTTGGTTTTGCTGCAGCACCGCTTATTTTTCTGCGAATGCGGTATTTAATTTTAACCCTTGCGTTTGACTTGTTGTTCATTTTATTTTATTTTTCTCCCTGATGCTGCCAGAGATTTTGTTAATCCGTTAATTAGTTAAATGGTTAATCCGTTCTTGCTAATTCGCTATACGTTTATACGGATTAACGAATTAACCGATTAACGTTTTTATTTACCTGCAGACTTACCGGCTTTTCTTCTCAATACCTCACCAGCAAATTTAACACCTTTACCTTTGTATGGTTCTGGCTTACGTAAGCTTCTGATCTTTGCACAAACCTGTCCTATCAACTGCTTATCTGTACTTTCGAAAGTTATCATCGGGTTTTGTCCTTTCTCCTGGCTGGTAACTACTGATAATTCTTTAGGTATTTCAAAAATGATATTGTGAGAATAACCTAAAGCAAGATCCAACAAATTACCAGTGGCAGCTGCTTTAAAACCCACACCAACCAGTTCTAATTTCTTAGTATATCCTTCTGTAACACCTTTAACCATGTTACTAACCAACGAACGGTATAAACCGTGCATGGCACGATGACGGATCTGATCAGTTGGACGGGTTACATTTGCAATGCCATCAACTATTTCGATTTTCATATCGCGATCTAAAGTCTGTTTCAAAGTTCCTTTCGGACCTTTAACCGTAACTACATTTTCAGCATCTACGCTGATAGTTACCCCAGCCGGTACTTCAATGATTTTTTTACCAATTCTACTCATTGTCTGTTTTTTTATTTTGTTTATTAGTTCGATTCGTGTTCATCCGCCGGCTGGCGGATTAATTGTCAAATCATTTTTTATTTCTAATCTTCTATAATTCAATTTAGAAGTTTAGTGTTTAGAAGTTTAGTAAATGTTACAAAGTACTTCTCCGCCTACATTTTGTGCTTTTGCTTCTTTATCAGTCATTACACCTTTTGAGGTAGAAATGATAGCAACACCTAAACCATTTTTTACACGCTTAATTTCTTCTGGTTTTGCATAAGTACGCAATCCCGGACGGCTAACTCTTTCTAAACTCTGTATTACAGGTAATTTAGTATTAGCATCATATTTTAAGGCGATCTTAATTAAACCTTGCTTGTTATCATCTTCAAATTTGTACTTCAGGATATAACCTTTATCGTACAAAATTTCTGTGATACGCTTTTTCAGATTGCTTGCAGGAATTTCCACAATACGATGGCTTGCCATCTGTGCGTTACGAATTCTTGTTAAATAATCTGCGATTGGATCAGTAACCATTGTTATTTCAGTTAATTGATTAAATAATTTTTTTACAATGCGATATCCTCTTTCCCCCTTCGGGGGTCAGGGGGCCTACCAGCTTGCTTTTGTTACGCCTGGTATTTTACCCTGCAAAGCCATATCACGAAACATGTTTCTGCATAAGCCAAAATGTCTCATATAACCTCTTGGGCGGCCTGTTAGCTGGCAACGGTTTTTTAAACGAACCGGTGATGCATTCTTTGGTAATAAATCCAAAGCTGCATAATCGCCGGCTGCTTTTAAAGCTGCTCTTTTTTCAGCATACTTTACAACCATTCTTTCACGCTTTACCTGCCTGGCTTCAATTGATTTCTTTGCCATAATTT
>JAYURR010000005.1:0-2475 GCA_043756605.1 Chitinophagaceae bacterium | reverse complement strand
GGCCAAGCACTTCCAGCAAATCATCTGGGTTTAATCCGGCAGTGGTTTCAGCTTTTAATAAAGAAGGCAGTGTTATATTCAACACTTCATTCAATGTTAGTTTGGGATTATAGAAAGAATCGAAATGAAGCGTATAATCTTTTTGCTGCAATGACCAGCCCAGAAAATCCGGCGAAAAACTGGTGATGGTTTCTGTAAATGGCAGTCCCGAATTTTCAGGCAGTGATTTTTTAATGGTACGGTAATTTTTTTTCAGGTGCAGCGCAATGCGATTCAATTCATTTTCGGCAAGCCTGCGTAAAGCAGTATTGCCGGCATAAGCGCACAAAAACAATAAAGTCTCATTATAAATGGGCAAATATTTACCGGCAGGCAAATTCATAGTACCGAGTGTTTGCAACAAATCTTTTTTAACCAGATTTGGATTCTTATCCATGTTAGCTGCAATTTCTTTCAGCAATTTCAGGCAACGGCCAAACTTGTTTTTTGTATTTAGTGAAACGGGGTTTGTTTGCATCGGATAATTTTTATACCAGTTTATACATTCAATTTAGGCATAAATTTTAAGTGGGGAAATTATGTAGATTATATAGTTGTTTTCAAATGCCTTAAATCCAGTTCAGGTTTTTTACCTTTTATATCAGCGTAAAATGCAATTATTTTTTTTAAATCAGCGGCTTCATCATCGCCGGCAAAAAAAGCTTCACCAACTACCACCGTCCTGTTGGCATAATCAAAACCAATGGGCACAATAGGCACGCCAGCTTTTTTGGCAATATGGTAAAAGCCGGTGCGTAATGTATTTACTCTTTTACGGGTGCCTTCGGGCGATAGGCCCAGCATAAAAGTTTCGTTGTTATTAAATAATGCAACAACCTGGTCAACCATGCCCTGTTTACTGAAACGGTCAACCGGTGTGCCGCCTAGTTTACGCAGTATCCAGCCAAGCGGCCATACAAATAATTCTTTTTTACCTAAAAATTTTGCATGAGGAATGTTAAGCGCCTGCCTTGTTGTAAGTCCGGTCATAACATCAACCCAATGAGTATGTGGTGCAACAGCCAGTACTATTTTTTTATATTGATACGGAAAGTTGCCGGATATTTTCCAGCCAAAAAATTTCCAATATAGCTTTAAAAAAAGGCGAAGCATAATAGTAAGTTAGTTGATTTGTGAATGTAAAACAATGAGACCTATTTATTAATCTTTATCTCAGAAAATCTTAACTACATTTATTATATTCGTTAAGCTTCTATATAAAAAACAAATCATGAAATCAGATTATGAAATTGCCCAGGAAAATATTAGCCAGCCAATAGCTGCAATAGCAGAAAAGATGGGACTGCCGCCGGAGATGCTGATACCTTATGGCCGCTACAAAGCCAAGATAGACATCAGCAAGTTTGATGAAAAGAAAGTTGCAAATTCAAAACTGATTTTGGTTACAGCCATTACGCCTACCAAGGCTGGCATTGGAAAAACAACCACATCGGTTGGCCTTGCCGATGGACTGAATAAACTAAAAAAGAAAGTAGTGCTTGCTTTGCGTGAACCCTCGCTGGGCCCATGTTTTGGTATGAAGGGTGGCGCAGCCGGCGGCGGCTACAGTCAGGTGGTACCCATGGAAGAAATTAACCTGCATTTTACCGGCGACTTTCATGCCATTACCGCAGCTAATAATAATCTGGCAGCATTGCTGGATAATTTTCGTTTTTATAACCGTGGTAAACCGGAAGGAATTAAAACAGTTTTGTGGAAACGTTGCTTAGATGTAAATGACCGGGTGCTGCGTAAAATTGTAACTGCATTGGATACGCCTAATAATGGCATTCCTTCCGAAACAGGATTTGTAATTACACCTGCCAGCGAAATTATGGCGGTGCTTTGTTTATCAGAAGGATTGGAAGAACTGCGTAAAAAGATTGATAATATTTTACTTGGTTTTACTTTTGCTGGTGAGCCTTTCACTACAAAAGACCTTGGTGTAACAGGAGCAATTACTGCTTTACTAAAAGATGCCATTCAACCTAACCTGGTACAAACATTAGAAGGTACACCGGCAATGATACATGGCGGACCCTTTGCCAATATTGCCCATGGTTGCAATTCATTAATGGCTACTAAAACAGCAATGCAGTTTGGCGATTATGTAGTTACAGAAGCTGGTTTTGCAACCGATCTTGGTGCAGAAAAATTCTTTAACATTAAATGCCGCAAAGCAGGATTACAGCCCGCCATGAGTGTGCTGGTGGCTACATCGCAGGCACTAAAATTAAGCGGCGGCGCCGATGCAAAAACAATGATGCTGCCCGATATGGCAGTGCTGGCCAAAGGTGTTCGCAATCTTGAAAAACATATTTCAATACTTAAATCATTTAAACAAAAAGTGCTGGTGGTACTTAACCGGTATCATTTTGATACAGCTGAAGAAATTGCCTGGCTGCGTAACTGGTGTGCCGAAAAAGAAGTGGCTTT
>JAYURR010000004.1:0-21410 GCA_043756605.1 Chitinophagaceae bacterium | reverse complement strand
ATACATGATAACGGTACCGTTTGTAAAGCCACTAAAATCGGGGAGCGTAAAAAAACCAAAAAACTCACGGGCATTTTTTGCTACAGGCAAAACTATCAAGTGAGATTCTTCTATAATCTGCAAATTACTGCTTGCTGCAATCCAAATTTGGTTAAGCCCAATACCTAATACTACGGCTACCAATGCGCTGGGGATATAAGGTAATTTTTTCTTTAAAGGAGATTTATCCCATAATACCATTATTAATATAGCGAGCAGGGAAATAATAACTACTCCCACTTCAATTTTTTGTAATGGTACCAGCAGTTCGTGCCAGTCGCCACCGGTAAATGGCATTAAATCAATCAGGTGGCCCTTTTCATCTTTATCTCTGCCGAAAATATGCGGAATTTGCTTGGCAATAATCAATATACCAATGCTGGTGAGCAATCCTTTTATTACGCTGGAAGGAATATAATTAGCAATACCGCCCAACTTTAATGCCCCTAATAATATTTGTATTAAACCAGCCAGTACAACTGCACATAAAAAGAGGCCATAGCTCTCTAACCCGCCCAGGGCTATAATAGCACCCGAAACCAAGGTGGCCAACCCCGCAGCCGGACCACTTACACTTAAAGGTGAATTGCTTAAAGACCCTACTACAAGGCCTCCAATAATACCGGCAATTAAGCCGCTAAAAGGTGTGGCACCGCTGGCAACAGCAATGGCTATACACAATGGCAGGGCAACCAGAAAAACCACCAGGCCCGCAGGCAGATCTGATTTAAGATATTTTGTAGTTAGTTTCATATATATTTTCTTGTTTTTATAAAGCTTGCTTGCTTTTTCCTTTCAAAAAAGTTTTAACGAAGCCGTTGCAATGTCATCAGATAGATAACATTACTGCAAATAAATGAAGTGGCTTATTGCAAAGCCATTAACAATAAGTGAAGTATAAATTATGATACGTTTGGTGGAGGAACCAGTAGTTCGCCATGAAAGGCGATGTAGATATCTGAATTTTCGTGTTTGTGATATTGCGAAATTTCCCTGTAAAAATGAGAAATTATGTGAAAACTATGCAGGTATTCTTCTGAAATTGTGTTGCTGTTTGGAGCTTTTTCTTCGTTGGTATTGCCAAAGGGGTTGGTTGTTTCTTCCTCGCTGCCGGTAAGTGGGGCAGATGCAGATTTTTCTGACCTATGCTCTTTAGCCATTTCTTCATAAAAAGCATAAACAAAAGGTGCGCTTACCGTAAGCCACATCAATGCAAGTATCATAAATACTGCAGAGCACAATTGAAAAACACTATATATCTTACGATTTTTGTTCATAAAGGTGCTGCAAGATAATACATCTCATTTTTGGAACCTAACTTTTACCAGTTTAACGGCCGTAAAAATAATAAAATGACATTTACCTAACAATCATTTTTAATATAGGTTTGCTTTTGTTGGAGTTTATTTCTACACCTTTGCTTTAAATTTATTTATAGCATTTCTGGTAAATTCGCTCAATACCAATTTACCGCTTATGGCTGCCCTTTCTTTTAATAATTCATCCCAGTGCTCAGTTCCCTTCCAGAAAATTTTTTTCATATCGGCCATGGCTGCCGGGTTGGAGTGTGCCAGTGTGTTGGCTAATTTATCAACAGCTTCATCCATATTTTCAATACTCTGGTGCAGTTCTGCAAAAAGTCCTTTACGCTTTGCCCAGTCGCTGCTGCGCCAGCTTGCGGCATCAATGGCCAGTGCACTAAAGGCTGCGGTGCCAATTTTTCTTTCAACCGCAGGGCCTACCACAAATGGGCCAATGCCAACTGCCAGTTCGCTCAATTTTACTTCGGCCTTATCCGTTGCAATGGCATAATCAACGGCAGCAGCAATACCAACGCCACCGCCCACACATTTGCCTTGTATGCGGCCAATTATAAATTTGGGGCACTTGCGCATGGCATTTATTACATTGGCAAAACCGCTGAAGAATTTTAAACCCGCTGCTTCATTTTCAATGGCCACCAGTTCATCAAAACTGGCACCGCTGCAAAATGTTTTATCGCCGGCGCTTTTTAAAATAATTACACGGGTATCATAATGCGTACCGGCAAAATGAATTTCACGGGCAAGCTCTTCTAAAATTTTTCCTGGCAAAGAGTTGCTTTGCGGATGAAAAAATTCGATGGTGTTTATGCCGTGCTCTATATGTGAGGTTACGTATGCTGATAACATGTTGTATTTTTTTTCAAAATTACAACAAAGAATATTGAATTAAAATACCCACTGCTAAAACTGGAAATAAATAAACGAACTGCTGCTTTCCTGGCTCCAGATGAGCAACAACAATAAAACAGCCCAGATTAATCCCAACAGCCACCAGGGCATTTTTTCAGCAACGGTAAGTACCCTTGTATTCCGCATCATCCAGTGAAAGGCAACCATTAATACAACAATTACCAATACTTTAATAATACTAAGTGATGTAAGTAATGCTTCTGCCTTGGGAACATTATAAAACATAGATGTTAACAGATGCCATGCCGAAGTAAAATCGGGTGCCCGAAAAAAGACCCAGGTTACATTAATGAAGAAGAAGGTGATCATGGCATAAATAAAATTGCGAAATGTTTTATCCTTAAATTCTTTTGGAATAGCGCCCAGCACACCAACCTCACCGGATGGTATTGCAGACAAAGCCGCTGTTTTTGTTTTAATACGAAAGTCCTGTATTATTTTTTCGCCCCACAAATAAGCGCCGTGTAATGCGCCCCAAACCACAAAGGTCCAGTTTGCGCCATGCCAAAGGCCACCCAGCAACATGGTAATCATTAAGTTTATGTATGTTCTGAATTTTCCGTTTCGGTTTCCGCCAAGCGGAATGTATAAATAATCACGCAGCCAGGCCGATAGTGTGATATGCCATCTTCGCCAAAAATCGGAAAAACCAATGGCAGCATAAGGATATAAAAAATTCTGTGGCAATACAAAGCCTAAACACAATGCCACGCCTACCGCACAGGTTGAATAACCTGCAAAGTCAAAAAATATCTGGCCCGAAAAAGCCAATACGCCCGTCCATGCATCCAGCGTTTGTAAAACTGCTTTCGAATTAAAAACATCATTAGCAGATTGTGCCAGCATACTATCGGCCAAAACCACCTTCATAAATAAGCCCAGGCTAATCAATAACAAGCCCTGCATTAATTGTTGCTGTGTTGCCTTTCGTGGCGATTCAAATTGAGGAACTAGTTGTGGCGGACGAACAATTGGCCCTGCCACCAGGTGGGGAAAAAACGTAACAAAAAGTGAAAAGTCGAGCAATGATTTTACTGGCTCACTTTTTCTTTTATACATATCAATGGTATAGCATAGTGTTGTGAAAGTATAAAAAGATATACCGGCCGGTAAAATAATATTGGGCTTGGCAGGATGATAATCCATGCCCATGGCATTTACAAGTGTTGTGAAATTTTCCAGTAAAAACGTACCGTATTTAAAAAAGATAAGCATACCCAGGTTGCCAATAAGGCTTATCACCAGCAATAATTTTCGTTTGCTTTTATTCTCCTGATTATAAAGCGCCTTGCCCACAAAATAATCTACAACAGTTGCTAACCATAAAAGAAGAATGAAGGGAGGGTTCCATGCAGCATAAAAGATATAGCTGGCAATCAACAGGTTTATCTTTTTTACTTTCCAGGTAAAGGGCAGATTATGCAGGATAAGCATAATGATAAAAAAAGCAATAAAGGTGTAAGAGTTAAATACCATGATGCTGTAGTTAGTTGGTTAAAATTATTTTGCAGGTACAGGTAGTTTTGTAAAAGGCCATCCTTTTTCCTGATTTAATATTCTTATAAATTCTTTGGTAAATACAACTGCATCCGGTTTGCTTAAATGCGAAAATTCGGGACAGATAAAATCGGCAATGGCGGGGTAATCTTTAAAATGAATACCAGGGCATTTGGTTGTAGCAAGCACCCTGTCCCAGTATTTTTCCCTGGGAAAAGCTTTGCTTTCACCCATGGAGTAATATGGGCCACTTGAGGGAGTACGCACAAAGATCACATCTCCGCCCCTTGATTTTACTTTATCAACGGCAAGTTTCACCTGGTTCAATATAGAATCTAATTTGGCGCCGCTTGCAGGCGGATCTTTACTCATTTGCCTGAAAGTATCCCAAATGGCTTTTACTTTATTCTGTTCAACAGTATCAGCCGAAAACTTATCGGTCATGTATTCCTGCCTGTTAAATTTTACCCTGCCAAAACCGGGCGGGAATCCACGGAAATTATAAACTCCATTCCTGTCTTTTATATCCAGTTGCCCTAATTGTGCATTTAAAGAGTGCCATTCTTTATCCAAGAAAACAAACTTTGATTCCAGGAAACGGTTAATATAAAAGCTGGCCGTTTGTGCAGGTGTACGTTCTTTATAATATTTCATATTATCCATTGGCCTGGATACATTTTGCGGCGCCGAAGAAAAAAATAATCCTTCAGTTACATCTACCACTAATCTCCCTTTAAAATTTTTGTCATTGGCTAGGTCTTCTAGAAGCGGTATTGGGTTGCTGCCTACACAGGCTAATTGTATGGCGTGGTTGCCTGTAATACTTTCCCATGTGGGAATATCCAGATCAAACTTGATACGAGAAGAGCCTATAAAAACGGTTGCTTTATCGGCCGACTCATAAACCATATCTCTTTTATGTGTCCACAAAGCGGGGTCATCATAATAGGAGGTTTCAAAACCCTTTTTTCTAAGGTATAACTCCCAGCTTAAAACGGAGATAGCTACTAAAATAAGTGCAAGAATGCCTGCTTTTCTCAAAGAAGAATTATTCATTGTATCAATATTAATAAAAGAAAAATTACAGTATAGCCTGGTGCTTTAACAACAAAGCAGTTTCACAAGAAAGAATTGGAAGATAGTTTCGTTGGCTTAAAGATAATAGCTGGTATTGAAACCGCATAATAAAAATAAAAATAAATTTTGCAATTATGCTTTAACGATATAAGGGTTATTTATTGTTTGGCCACCATGGTTAAAATTGTTGCTACACAGGTTACTTACCGGTTTCATCAATCATCTCCACCAGCCATTTTACAAAACCCTTATCAATATCATCTCCACGTTTAAAATCTTCTGGCTTTTCTACTATACGTTTTTTATTCAATAGTTTTTGTTTGCAGATAAAGCGTATGTGAATTTCGCCGAAAGAGCAACCTCATTTTTGTAAAACACAGTACGGTTATGCCATAATTTATTGATCCTGTATTCGGGCAATAATTAAGTATCCGGGCAAATTGTTCTAAAATGTATGCTGGTAAATAATTGCTTTGCAAGTGAAAAAGTTTTGATGATGTTGATTTCATGCTCAGTATGTTTTTTTAAGTATTCTACGGTCATATTTTTTTTTAAAGTACCAATTTTATTTCAGGTTGTTACAACAGTAGCTTGTTATTAAGCCGTAATAAGTTACCCTATAATTTTAGCAACACCATTGATTAGTTGTTATATTTGATTACCCTTAAAATGCAGTTATGGTATTTATCAGGTATTGGTTGATGTTTTTGTTTCTATTCATAAGTTTTGGGGTAAGCGCTCAAAACGATGTAAGCAATGATTCATTAAAAATAAAAATGCTGGCATTGCTTGCAGAAGCAAAAAAAAATTTCAGGGTAAATAATAAAACCGGCGAAGCATTGGCTTATAAAGTTTACGAATCTGAAAAAAACAACCCTGCATGCCTGGTCTGCTATATTGATGTACACAATTTGCTTGCATTGTTTAAAATGGATACCGAAAGCTATAACGAAGCCGGAGATTTTTTAACAACCGGCTTACAGCTTGCCATTGATAACAACCAAAAGGCGCTTGAAAATAAAATAAAAGGAAATATCGGTCTGCTTTATTTCAGAAAAGGCGAATATCAAAAATGTATAATCACCTCGCTAGAGTTATTGCCTCAACTAAGTGGTTTAGGCAAAGCAAATACACTTGGCAATATAGCAGCCGCTTACAACTATTTACTCCGGTACGATTTATCTGTAAAATATCAACAAGAGGCGTTAGTTATTTTTAAAGAAAATAATTATGCTCCAGGTATTGCTACCGGTTACAATTTATTAGGCTCTACCTATACTAAATTAAAAAAACCAAACCAGGCAATTCCTTATTTAACCGCCTCTTATAAAATTAAAAAAGAGAGTGGCGATACTTTAGGTATGGCAAATACACTTATTAACCTGGGCGAAAACTCCTACGACTTAAACAATTATAGCAGTGCTTATAAATATTTTAATGAAGCTGAAGTTTTATATAAAGCAATAAAAAACAAGGAGGGGTTATCTAAAGTTTATACCAACCTTGGAGTAATGGCGGCAAAACAAAAAAACTTTACCGCCGCCAAAGATTATGAGTTAAAAGCTGTAACACTTGCCAAACAAACAAAAGATAATTACGTATTGAATGAAGTGTATGCCAATTTAAGTAAAACCTATAAAGAGATTGATCAGCTTGACTCTGCTTTAATATCAAAAGATAAAGCCATGGCTGCAAAGGATTCAATGATTGACCTTACCATACAAAGGCAGATTGCCGAAATGGAAACAAAATACGAAACTGTAAAAAAAGAAAAACAAATTGAAGAGCAAAAATTCAGCATTGCAAAACGCAATTATATTATTGCAGCAAGTGCCGGGTTTATTTTATTGGGCGGATTTGCAGGCTGGGCGCTTTTTAACCGTTTTCGTTTAAAAAAGAAAAATGAGCTGCAGCAAAAATTAAATGATCAGCAACAAAAAGCTACCATTGATATTTTAACTGCCGAAGAAAAAGAGCGAAAAAGAATTGCCAGCGATTTGCACGATGGCGTAGGCCAGTTAATGACAGCAGCCTGGCTAAACCTGCAGGCAATTGATATGCAACACATAACAACCAACAAAGAAACATCGCAGCTTTTAACCAAAACAATTCACCTGGTAGATGAAAGCTGTAAAGAAGTAAGGGCCGTAAGCCACAATATGATGCCGAACGCTTTGCTTAAAAAAGGATTGGTAAATGCAGTAAGAGAATTCATTAGCCAGATCAATACAAAATCGACAAAAATAAATTTGCAAACAGATGATTTAAACACAGCGTTGCCCTCGCATGTTGAAACGGTACTTTACCGGGTAATACAGGAAAGCGTTAATAATGTAATAAAGCATGCCGATGCTACCAGTTTAGACATCAGTATTAACCAGGATAATACCGGTATTGACTTGATGATAGAGGATAATGGCAAAGGATTTATTATGGCAGAGGCGATGCAAAAAGATGGCATTGGGTTACAAAATATTAAAAGCCGGATTGATTATTTAAATGGAATCGTAAACTGGAGTTCAGCACCAGATAAAGGCACTTTGGTTGCTATCCATATTCCTGCACAACAAATATGAACAAAACTGATAAAATAAAACTGGCGTTGGTAGATGATCATCAGATTGTAATTGATGGTTTAATTGCATTGCTTGATAAAGAAAAAAATATTGAAATTGTGGCAACTGCAAATTCTGGTATGGTAATGCTACAGTTGCTGCACCAAAACAATGTTGATATTTTACTAAGCGATGTTGTGATGGATGATATGAGCGGTCAGCAGCTTGCTAAAGAAGTAGGGCGGCTTTTTCCGCATATAAAAATTATTGCACTAAGTATGAGCGGTGTTGGTGAAGTGGTGGAAGAAATGATAAACGATGCAGATATATCCGGCTACCTGCTTAAGCAAACAGGTAAAGATGAATTGGTTGCTGCAATTGAAAAGGTGTACAGTGGAGGCGTTTATTTTCAGCAAAAAATTCTCGACGAACTCGAAAAGCAATCATATTTGCGAAAAAGCCTGAATGAAGTACACATTACCCTGCGGGAAAAAGAAATTATTGTTTTAATGGAAAAAGATTTCTCCAACAAACAAATAGCCGACAAGCTCGATATCTCCGTACGTACTGTAGAAACACACCGCAAAAATATCCTTAAAAAAACAGGCACCAACAATCTGTTAAGCCTCCTTAAATGGGCTTATGAGCATAAGCTAATCGGCTAATTTTTCTGTTTCCAGCTTTCCTGCATTTTCAACAAAGTGGCTCTTATACCGTATCAACGGTATATGCAGGTTGCAGCGCTTTATTATGTTGCAGTCTTAAATAAAACAATCATGATCAAGAAAGTGCTCCTTCTTTTTATTTGCTCAACAGTAATTATTAATAATGCAAATGCTCAATTAGGTATTTTTAAAAAGAAAAAAACAGAAACAAACCAGGCAGATAGTGTTGCAGCTCCGGCAAAAGAAGAACCCAAAGAAGAAAAGAAAGATAAAAAGGGAGGCAATTTTTTTCAGAAAGTAGTAGGTAAAATTGCCAAAGGTGCCGGCGGAGTGATTGGGGCAAAATCAACCGATAATTTCAGTTCGTTTGAGCCCATGGTGTATTTCAGCAGTAACCTGTATGGCAAAGAGGTTGGTACTATGGAAATTGATTTTATACCGGGCTGGAAAAAAAACAGCGACCTGGTAACCGTAATGCTGATGCCTGCCGATAAGCTGTTTTTTTACAAATTAGATGGCACCGTAAAAGTTGATGGTACCCCAGCCGATTACCTGGCAGCGGGCGCTTACAGCAAAATTTTTGAAAGCAGCAACAATAATAAAACGCTGGAGCTTGAAACCAAAAACGGAAAAGCAAAATTTGTTTTAACACCCAATCTCAGTAAAGTAAAAGTTGTTTCTTTTAATAATGCAAAAGAAAATTTTGAGCTGGATATGAATAAAGATTTCACCATTCAGTTAGAAAATTTTTCAACTAAGCCCGGCGCCATGATTAAGATACGGGTGGCCGCTACCATCCTTGGCCTGCGTGGTTTGTACGATATTGGCTCGTTTAAACCGGCAGCTTCTATAACAATACCCGGTTATATTTTAAAGCACATCAACACTGCCAATAAAGGCATGAGTTTTAAAAACTGTTACCTGGTAATTGATGATGTGGAATTAAAAGAGGCAACAGACGAAGGCGGAAAATATAAAACGCCTATAAAATATTTAGCCGGCAATAGTTTTGCCATACCGGTTAAAGTAACCAACGATGCATCTACCTATTTTGGCTTTACTGCCAAGGCCGAAGAAAAACTGCCATTAGGAAAAATAAATTACGAGTTTGTAAAACAAAATGCATTTTTTGCCCGGCCAACAGAGCAGGCTAAAAAAATTGCAGTAACTACTTTTGCCATTACCGGCACCACGTATTACTACAACGAAAAAGAAAACAAATTAATGCAAACCCGTACCGAAAAGGAATTAACCTTTCCGCAAATACCGGATGCATCTTTAAATGAAATTTTAGAAAAAATGTACCCGCAGGTTACTAAAATTTTTCAGGAAGAGTTGGGTGCCTCATTTATTTCGCCAGAGGTAGTTACCGGTAACAAAGAGTATCAATCTTTAGATAAATATTCTTACAGCGATGAGAATACAGAAGAAAATTTTTCAAAGTCATACAAAGGTTTACACCCTTTGCCAACAACGGTGCCTTTAGCTGCCACTTACAATGGCGAGCCTGCATTATTTGCTGCAACCGGTGCCAATGCATTATTAAAAGTAACCCTTAACTTACAGCTTAGCTGGGATAACGTGCCGCAAATGAAACCTATTTTAACTGTAGAGATGATGGGCGATAAAAACGGCGGCCAAACCGGTGTGTTACCTACTAAATTCTTTACTGCAAAAATTACCGGCCAGGGTTATAAACTTAAAAAAGGAATGGATACACAAAAAATACTGGGCGATATTGTACGGGTTGATGACCTGATGCAGATGCTTAGAGCAGGGCTGAAAGATCTGCTTGCCAAAGAAAAAGAAAATGGTGAGTATGGGCCAATCTGGGATTTGCAGAAATAATATTATTCATTCTTAAAATCAATTTTATGAAATTATTGTTGTTATTAATTATGTTTTCTTTTTCTTTAAGTTCAACATTACTGGCGCAGGATCCTGCACCTGCAGTGCAAACAACAACTGATGCTGCCACTACATTAAAAGCAGCGGATTTATTATTGGCACTGCTGCAATATTCCGTTTCTTTTGATGGTGCTTTTACAGAAATAGCTGGCGAAAAAATAAAAACTTACGAGGATGGTACAGAATTACTGAAAATTATAAAGCTTGAAAAAACGATACAAAAAACTCAAATGTTGATGCGCTTACCGGGTAAATCTCTCAACTATATGGCAACATTTGATGCCGCTGGCAGCCAGGCAGTAATAGCAGCCATAACTATCGAAATTTACAAAAATGCAACTTTTACATGGGAAAGTAAACAAACAAAAGAAAATGAAACAAGCTACTACCTAAAAGCGAATGGTAAAAAAATATGCACCCTTACTTACGCAGCCAATACAGGCAAATCAGATTTGGTGTTTTTTGCAGGCAATTAATTTGGCACTTGCTTTTGATATTTTTAAACCCTGTATTAATTGCAGGGTTTTTTATTATTCGTACTCAGGCTCTATAAGTAAATGTGTATGTTATTCTAAGTGATAATATTTTTATTTGCTACCATCGTCAAAATCGTTGCCACACCGGTTACTTCATCCGTTTCATCAATCATCTCTACCAGCCACTTTACAATACCCTTATCAATATCATCACCACGTTTAAAATCTTCGGGCTTTTCAACCACACGTTTATCGTTCAGTAATTTTTGTTTGCAGGTAAAGCGTATGTGAATTTCGCTGCCGGGATAAACCGGTTTTGTAAACCGTAATTCATCAATACCATAATTCAATAGCACCGGATTTTTTTCGTAACTATCAACAAACAAACCTGCAGCAATGCTCATGATAAAATATCCGTGTGCCACTTGTTGCTCAAACATAGTGCCTGTAAAATCGGTGGTTTTAATGTGAGCGTAAAAATGATCGCCGCTCAGGTCGGCAAACTTATCTATGTCTTCGGATGTGATGGTTCTTTTTTCGGTGATAATCTGTTCTCCTATTTCCAGTTCTTCAAAATATTTGGTAAAGGGGTGTTTGCCAGGATCTTTACCTTTTGCATATTGCTGATAAATATTGGTGATGGCTGTAATGGTTGTTGGCGAGCCCTGTATGGCGGTGCGTTGCAGATAATGCTTTACGCCACGCAGGCCGCCCATCTCTTCGCCGCCACCGGCACGGCCCGGGCCACCATGCACCAGCAAAGGCAATGGCGAACCATGGCCTGTACTTTCCTTAGCACATTCATTATTCAATACTAAAATACGCCCATGATGTGATGCGGCACCAACAACATATTGCTGTGCAATTTTATAATCGGCAGTTACTATTGTTGAAACAAGACTTCCTTTTCCAAGCTTACTCAATGCAATAGCATCTTCCGTTTTTTTGTAAGGCATGATAGTACTTACCGGACCAAATGCTTCCACTTCGTGAGATGGGTTTGTTGTGTAACCGTCTATTGTTGCCCAGGGTTTTTCATTCATCAATAAAACCGGACTCATAAATGCACCTGCATTTGCGTCTGCATCAATTACATTAACACTATCTAAACTGCCATAAATTATTTGTGAAGATGCCAGTAATTTTTGAACCTGTTCTTTTACTTCGTTTCGTTGTGTTTGTCCGGCAAGCGAACCCATCCGTACAGTTGCATTCAGCGGATCGCCAATAACAGTTTGCGAAAGTGATGTGCCAATCTCTTTCCAGATAGCATCCATTTTATTTTCTGGCACAAAAATTCTGCGAATGCCGGTACAACGTTGCCCGGCTTTTAAAGTCATTTCCTTTCTTACTTCTTTTATAAAAATATTCCACTCGGGTGTAGAGGGTGTTACATCCTCACCAAGCACAATGCAGTTTAATGAGTCTGCTTCCATATTAAAAGGTACATTCTCCCGCAAAATATTCGGGTTCGATTTTAGCATCAACCCCGTTGATGCAGAACCAGTAAATGTTACCACATCCTGCGATGTTACATGGTCCAGTATATCTCCGGCACTGCCACATATTAATTGTAAAGCACCTTCAGGTAAAATTTTTGATGCGATGATTTCTTTAACAACAGCCTCTGTTAAATAACTGGTTACGGTTGCTGGTTTTACAACACAGGGCATGCCTGCC
The DNA here is from genome assembly GCA_043756605.1 of Chitinophagaceae bacterium. Classification (GTDB taxonomy): domain Bacteria; phylum Bacteroidota; class Bacteroidia; order Chitinophagales; family Chitinophagaceae; genus Ferruginibacter. The sequence goes on along the minus strand of JAYURR010000004.1, from coordinate 9,279 downwards.
AATAAATTCACCGCAATTTTTTCTAACATTCCCCACACCGGAAAATTAAATGCATTGATGTGTATTGCAATTCCTTCTTTTGGTACCAGTATATGTGTACCCATGAATGTGTTGTTGGTGCTCAGATTATGGCTGTCGCCATCAACAACAAAAGTTTCGTTACTTAGTTTGCGGCGCAGCGATGCGTTGGCAAAAAGATTACCAATGCCTCCTTCAATATCAACCCAGCTATCAGCCTTTGTGGCGCCGGTTTTATAACTGATGGCATAAAATTTATCAAGATGATTTCTTAAATGCAGGGCCAAAGCTTTCAGCATATTTCCCCGCTCGTGAAAAGTCATTTTGCGTAATGTGGGGTTGCCAACTATTCTTCCGTATTCCAGAATTTTTTTAAAATCGAGTCCGCTGGTTGATGCTGCAGCAATGGCTTCGCCGGTTACGGCATTATATAATTGTTGTCCGTCGCCATCGCCGGTTATCCAGTTGCCAGTTATATAGTTTTCTAATTTCATGCAATAGTAAATTTTGTTTCAAAGTTAGCTTAAAAAGAAAAGAGGCTTAATGCCTCTTTGTAAATTTTTACATCAACCCAAACTGCCTTGCATGATGCGTTACATGCTTACAATGCAGTAACACCCATTCTTCAAAATTCAATTCTCCAAAAACCGGGTGCAAGGTTTTTTTCTCCCCATCTTCTTTAAAATAATTTTCAAAAGCTGTTATTGATTTAGTAAGATTTTCCAAAGCCTCATCCATACTTGTAAACCGCAATGGTAAAGCATCTTCGCCAATAACAGTAACCGGTGCTTTTGTATTTTCTCTAAATTCTTTATCGCTGAATAAAAACTCCCGGTACTTTGGTATATGTTCAACAGGTGTTACCAGTTCAAATTTCATTTTTTCGGTTGATACACAAAAGAATGCTGCAACATGCTCCACCATTTGCTGGGCATTCATCTTGCCCCAATTACCCATAGTATCAGCCTGTAAATTTTTAAGCAAGGGTATATATTCCTTAGTAATAAAATTAAATTTTTGCTCATTCATATTCTTACCTTTTTAGTGGCACAATGTAAAACAAAAAAGCACCCCGAAAAACGGAGTGCTTCATATTTTTAACCTAAAATCAATTAAGCTCTTTTATCAATTTCTGTACAAAGCCTTTCAAAAATATCAGCTATGGTTCCTTCGCCTTTTACCATCACCACTTTATCAAATTGTTGGTAATAATCTGCAACAATGGCGGTTTTGCTACGGTATTCAACAATACGTGCCCTTATTACATTTTCATTATTATCATCGCTGCGGCCGCTGGTTTCGCCTCTTTTTAATAAGCGCTTAACCAGTTCTTCTTCGCTTACATCAAGCGCCAGCATAACAGCAATTGGTGCGCCTTTCAGTTCCAGTAAATTATCAAGTGCTGCTGCCTGTGCCGGCGTACGGGGAAAACCATCAAACAAAAATCCCTTCGCCTCCGGGTTTTCATCCAATGCCGAGCTTATCATACCAATCACCACTTCATCTGGTACCAGTTGGCCTTTGTCCATAAAATTCTGTGCTTCTTTGCCTAATGGCGTTTCCCTGCAAATTTCATTGCGCAGCAAATCTCCTGTACTCAGGTGCTTTAAGCCATACCTGGCTATTAATTTTTCGCTTTGCGTTCCTTTGCCGCTGCCCGGTGGGCCAAATAATATCAAATTAAACATAAGCCTGTTGTGGTAATGAAGATAGCAAATATAGCAATCGTACTTTAAATATTCATTAACATCAGCATGAATCTGTTTAAAATCTTAAAATATCGCTACATCGTACATTTAGAACTTATTATCACGAAATTTGTTAAAACAAATGCGACCATTCATTTACATATCAATCATTGTTTCTTTTATTATAGCCGGCTGCAACAATGCCGGTAACAAACAAACAAATACAATCAACATGGATTCAGCTAAAAAAGACAACCCCGTTTTCTCAAAAACAGATACAACCAAAGTAGAAATAGGGAACGACGAGTGGAAAAAGATTTTACCCAAAGATGTTTACAATATTGCCCGTGAAAAGGGTACCGAACGTGCTTTTAGCGGCAAATACTGGGATAGCAAAGAAGGCGGCACCTATTATTGCTTAGCCTGCGGCAATCCTTTGTTTAACAGCAATGGCAAGTTTGATAGCAACTGCGGCTGGCCAAGTTTTTTTGAGCCCATCAGCAAAGGCAGCATTATTTATGCGCCAGATAATACGTATGGTATGAAACGTACCGAAGTTATGTGCGGCAAATGCAAAGCACATTTGGGCCATGTTTTTGATGATGGCCCACCACCAACCGGTTTGCGTTACTGCATCAACTCGGTTATACTTGACTTTGAAAAAGCAAAAGATGCCGGAGAGCAATTCGATAAAAAGCAATAATTAATCGGACTTTCGTACACAAACCAAATGGCACAGATCAACTTTTTGCACATTGTAAAAAGCACCGCTGTAAAAATATTTGGTTACAGCCTGTGTACCGTTTGCTTCTGTTGAGCTCCAGATGGTCATCTTTTCATCCAATTTCAGTTTCTCATAATTAAGATGAATAATGTTGGTTTCATCTTTGCAAGGCAAGTACCAGTCGCTATATCCACCTGCAGTAAGCGTATCGCAAACCTTTGCTGCATAAGGTTTTCCATCGTAACCACTGTTTTTACCAACAGCTACTACAATGGCTTTTGTATTTGCCGGGCCATCGGTTTCGCTTTGTGCGGCTTTGCCAATTTGCTCGTAACCGCCCCAGGTAATACGATCCATAAAGCTCATATCGGCTACCATTAATTTTTTATCGTTGCCCTGTATGGTTGAAATTTTTTGGGCAGATAATTTAATGCTGAAGCACAACAGCACAAAAAGAATTTTTTTCATAAACAGCGTTTTTAAAATGATGATGTAAATAAAATAAAATTTATCAGCATAAACCGATGCATAAACGCATGGGTAGTTTTAAATTATTGAACGAGCAAATCAACCATCCAATAGTTTTGTTTTATGCTGTACCTGGTAAGATAGAAAAAAATTTCGCCAGATAAAAGCGGATTTTTTCTTTTGCAGTTTCCACTTATATATTTCTTATTTGTGCTGTCGGCTTTTTTTTGCACCTTCATTGTTCAAACTTCAACAATGATGAAATTACCAAAGATTATTTTTTTTGTTTTGCTGATTGCTGTTAATCAGAACGTTTCGGCACAAAAGATTTCACTCGATCAGTTTAAAAATCTGAAACCACGCAGCATTGGCCCTGCCGGCATGAGCGGCCGTGTAACTGCCATTGATGCTTTATATACCAATCCCGATCTTATTTATATTGGCACTGCATCTGGCGGTGTTTTTAAAACCGAAAACAGCGGCAGCAGCTGGACACCCGTTTTTGATGATCAACCCACCCTAAACATTGGTGCAGTTGCCATACAGCAAAGCAATCCATCGGTAGTTTGGGTTGGCACCGGCGAGGGCAATCCACGTAACTCCATCAACATTGGCGAAGGCATTTACAAAACGATGGATGGAGGAAAGACCTGGAAAATGCTGGGCCTCGAAAAAACAAAAAACATCCACCGCATTATTATAGACCCCACAAACCCCAATACAGTTTATGTGGCGGCTGTTGGAAACCCGTATGATATTCACCCCGAACGTGGCGTTTACAAAACAACCGATGGCGGCGATACCTGGAAACTAATTTTACACAGCAACGACAGCAGCGGCTGCGGCGATTTGGTTATTGACCCAACCAACCCCAATAAATTAATTGCAGCCATGTGGCAGCACCAACGCACACCCTGGAGTTTTTACAGCGGCGGCAAAGGCAGTGGCCTATACATTACCGTTGATGGAGGAAAAAATTGGAAAAAATTAGACAAAGAATCCGGCATACCCGATGGAGACCTTGGAAGAATTGGTTTAACCATTGCTTACAACGAGCCATCAAGAGTGTATGCATTGATAGAAGCCACCAAAAATGGTTTGTATAAATCGGATGATGGTGGTTTTAAATGGGAGCTGGTTAACAGCGATAAAAGCGAAGTTACCAACCGTGCATTTTATTTTCAGGATATAAGGGTTGATCCAAAAAACGAAAACCGTTTGTACAACATTAAACAAACAATTACGGTTAGCGAAGATGCAGGCAAAACTTTTAAAACAATTATTCCTTATAGTGGCATTCATCCGGATCATCATGCATTTTGGATAAACCCGCTTGATCCCAATTTAATTATTGATGGTAATGATGGCGGTATTGGCATAAGCCGCGATCGTGGCCGCAACTGGAACTTTAATGAAGGAATACCGGTTGGGCAATTTTATCATATTGCTGTTGATAATAAAATACCGTACAATGTAATGGGCGGCATGCAGGATAATGGCAGCTGGCGTGGGCCTGCTTACACCTGGCGTGGTGGCGGTATCCGCAATTTTTATTGGGAAAACATTGGCGGCGGCGATGGTTTTGATGTATCGCCCGATCCCGAAAATAATGATTGGGTGTACTCTATGAGCCAAGGCGGAAACCTGGGAACACAAAATGTAGTAACCGGCGAACGCATGTTTATACAACCACCGGCGCCTAATTTAAAAACACGTTTGCGTTATAATTGGAATGCTGCTTTTGCACAAGATCCTTTTGATGCAAAAACAATTTATTACGGCAGCCAGTTTGTACACAAGAGCAACAATAAGGGTTTAACCTGGGAAATTATTTCGCCAGACCTTACAACCGATAATAAAGTACAGCAACGCCAGGATGAAAACGGCGGACTGAGTGTTGATATTACCGGTGCCGAAAATTACAATACCATTCTTTGCATTGAACCATCTGCAAAAGATAAAAATATTATTTGGGTTGGTACCGATGATGGCAATGTACAATTGAGTAAAGATGCCGGAAAAACCTGGACCAGCTTCCGTGGAAAAATACCGGGCATGCCATTAGGTGTTTGGATACCGCAGATACGTGCAAGCCGCTACAACGCAGGCGAGGCCTTTGTTGTATGCAACGATTACCGTCGTGCCGATTTTAAGCCCTACATTTTTCGCACAAAAAATTACGGCCAAACCTGGGAGCGTATGCTTAAAGAAAACAAAGTAAAAGGCTACGCACTTTGTATGATACAGGATCCGGTGGAACCTAATTTAATTTTTGTAGGTACCGAAAACGGCCTTTGGATAAGTTTTGATAACGGCAGCACTTTTCAGCAATGGAAAAACGGATACCCTTCGGTTTCAACCTATGATATGGCTATACAGGAACGGGAAGCCGATTTGGTAATAGGCACTTTTGGCCGGGCCATTTATATTTTTGATGATATAAAACCATTACGCAAAGCCGCTGCTAACAATGGCACTGTTTTCTCAAAAAAATTAACGCTGTTTCAGGCACCCACAGCATACATGGCAAAGTACAGGCCGCAGCCCGGTTACGACTGGAGCAGTTGGGGTTTGTATGAAGGAGAAAACAGAAATAGAGGAGCTGCTTATTCTTTCTTTATAAACCCGGCAGCTAAAACAGATAGTTCTAAAAAAACAAAAATGGATTCTGCCACTGTAAAAATTTATACGCAAAGCAATGAGTTGATACGCACTATAAAAATGAAAGTAGATACAGGCCTTAACAGAAAAAGCTGGGGGTACGAAATGAAAGGCATTCGCCAGCCCAACTCACCAAAGCCAAAAGCCGATGCGCCGGAGCCAAGAGGCAACACTGTTTTTCCGGGTACTTATAAATTAGTAATTACTGCTGGTAAAGAATCAGACTCTACCATGATTGTTGTAAACCCCGACCCGAATGTTGTGGAAAATAAAGAAATTTACGATGCAAAAATAGTGATGATAAACCGGCTTGATAAAAGCACCATGCGCTTAACAGAAATTACTGATCGTTTTACAGAAGCCGAAGAAACCATTGCAAAAGTAGAAGCCCAATTAAAAAATGAAGAAGGTAAAGAAGTTGACAGTTTAAAAAAAGTTGGCAATGCCATGAGGGATTCTATAAAAAACATACGCAATTTTATTTTTGGTAAACCGCAGGAAAAACAGGGCTATGGCTCTCCTTTCCAGATAACTGTAAGCGATGTGCTGGGCAATGCCCGTGGAGAAGTACAGCAAAAAACCAAAATACCCGACCAACAGGAAATGCGTATGGCAACCGAAGCCGAAGGGTTGGTAAATGAAGCTGTGCAAAAAACAAATGCGTTTTTTAATGGTAAGTGGGAGGAGTATAAATTATTGGTGGAGAAAATGCAGGTTAAAATGTTTAAGCCTTACAAAGCGGTAGAATAATTGTTGAATATGGTAAACAAACATGCCAACGCCCTATTGCGCCTGATTTTGAGCAGCCTTATTCCCAAAACTTAACATGTAGATTGATGCAATAACTCAAAATACCGCCTTCCGGGTATTTGCTATTAAGAGTTATTAATTTTACTTTGTTAAAAACCGTTTTATGAAATATATTTTTGGAGCTTTCCTGCTTGTTTTTTTTGCTCCTCTATTTTCCACGGCACAGGCTGTAAATCCAAAACAACCCTTTGTAATTATTAACGATTGGGTGGAAGCAAAGCAAAAATTTAACTGGGCCGGTTTGCAAAAAAAAAATGACCTGGTTTACAGGTATTTTCCCAACGAATATTACCTTGCTGTTGAGCAAAAGCACATGGGAAAATCCTGGACGTATGCAAGAATGACACCCAAACCGTTGCCCGATCATTGGGTTTACAAAGCAAAATTTAATGAGGTTGAAGGCAAAACAGAAAAGTCTGAAGTGGGATTGCTTTTAAAAACTTCTATAGATACTGAAGATGAGCTTATCATATTTTCTATAAACTCATTAAACCAAACTTACCGCTTCTGGCATTTTAACAACAAAACCAATGATTGGAGAGCGTTGAATAATAAACTAAAGCCAGACGAATTTAATTTTTCAGCAGCAATCAATAAATATGATGCAGCAAACAGCAAAGCAAATAACGAACTTAAAATAGAGCGAAACGACGATGCATTTTTGATCTATATCAATTATATACTTATTGAAACCATAAAGGTAAAAGAGCCTGCCCCTACTACATCTAACACTTATGGTATTGGCATATACGGTAAGGGCATTCAAAAATATACGGTTGAAAATCTGTATTTTTCAACAATTGGGGTTGAGGTCACTGAATTTATTCCCTATACACCTGATGTAAAAAAAACGTTACCACCACCTGTTATTAAAGAAGAAGAGGACGCTAAATACACAGCAGAACAGGTTTACAAAGCAGAGCAGGAATTGATAAATCACCTGAACGCTTCTGACAGGGAATTAAATCCATTATTAGGCAAAATATTGCGTTCGGGCACCGATGCATGGATATTGTATAAAACAAAAGACAGGGCACACAAAATTCTTTTTTCACAAATAAATGCCTGCGAAGCTTTTTTAAAAGAATATGGAAAATATACTACCAGGGTTTTTAAGGAAGGGGTAGAAACAAGGTTGTCGCAGGCAAAAGGCACAAACAGTTCGTTTTAAGTAACAGAAAAAACTAACACACTAACTTCGGAATAGCTGCAAAGCCCTGCCTGTAATGAGTACTTTAAATAATTATTAAAAGCCGTTCATCTGATATTCTTTGCCATCCCCTTGTAAATTTTTACATTTGCCACTTAACTACAAGCTTATGGGTAATGTAAAACTGAGTATGCTGGCCGAAACTTTAAAAAGTTCCGAAATTGTGCGCCTGGGTGCAACCATTAAAGAAAAAATGAAGCAGGGTGCAAAAATTTATAATTATACCATTGGCGATTTTGATTCCGCCATCTTTCCCATACCTGCAGAGCTCGAAGCAGAAATCATCAACGCATACAAAGAAGGTTTTACAACATACCCCGCCGCAGAAGGTAATCTGGATCTTAGAGAAGCGGTTGCATCTTTCATGCAAACCAGGTGCGATTTGAATTTTACTACAAGCGAAATTTTAATTGCAGCCGGTGGCCGTCCGTTAATATATGCTTTGTACCGTTCTATTGTTGATAAAGGCGATAAAGTTATTTACCCGGCACCCAGTTGGAACAATAATCACTATGTACATTTTACGGATGCGGAGCATGTTATGCTGGAAGCAGAAAAAGAAAATAATTTTATGCTTACGGCTGCGCAAATTGCACCGCATGTAAAAGGGGCAACATTGCTTTCGCTCTGCTCTCCCCTAAACCCAACCGGCACTACATTTGGTAAAGATGAATTAACCGCCATCTGTAATTTGGTAGTTGCAGAAAATAAAACCCGTGGCGAGGGCGAAAAGAAATTATACCTGATGTACGACCAGATTTACTGGACACTTACATTTGGCGATACCGTGCATTACAACCCGGTAACTTTAAACCCTGCCATGAAAGATTTTACCGTTTTTATTGATGGCATCAGCAAGGCCTTTGCTGCCACCGGCGTACGTGTTGGCTGGGCAATGGGGCCGGCGGAAGTTATTGCAAAAATGCGTTCCATAAACAGTCATGTGGGTGCATGGGCACCCATGGCCGAGCAAAAAGCAGTTGCCAGTTACTTGGGCAAAACCCAAGCCATTGACACCTATTTTCTTCATTTTAAGGCAGAGGTAAATGAGCGTTTGCAAAATATTTTTACCGGCTTTAAACAAATGAAAGCTGCTGGTTTTAATGTAGATGCCATTGCACCGGAAGCTGCAATCTATCTTACCATACAAATAAATTACGCAGGTAAAAAAACTGCAGATAGCAAAGTATTGGAAACGCAGGCCGATGTAACTTCTTACATTTTAGATGAAGCCAGGCTTGCTGTTGTGCCGTTTTATGCATTTGGCGCAGGCCGCAACAGTAGCTGGTATCGCTTAAGTGTGGGTACTTGTAAAAAAGAAGAGATTGGAGAAATGCTGACGGCTTTGCAAACGGCTTTGGGAAAATTGTGTTGATAGCAACATTGCTTTTTAAACATTACCTTCCAACCTGATTGTTGGCTTTAGAAAAAATATTTAAGTTCATTTTGTTACTCCACACCATTAAACCTCTGGGGGAATATTTTTCAAGTTTCGAAGGAATATTTTTTATTTCAAGGGGAGGAGGATTATAGTGAAACCCTATTCTAAATTCCGAAGTTTTGGATTTTGAAATAACGTATAGCTTTTCTAATTCTAAAATTTTTCCTGACTTCGTCACAGGGACACCCATTTTTCAGGGATAAAATAATTTAATCAGATTTCGTTGTTCATCATTGAGTAATAGTGTTTTCTCAAAAAC
>JAYURR010000003.1:0-2492 GCA_043756605.1 Chitinophagaceae bacterium | reverse complement strand
AAATTTACAGATGCATCTGCTATCATTATTTTTTTGTTTTTAAACTGATAAAACATTCCCTGATTAAAAACTCCGGTTAATGAATCGGTTCTTGTGTTGAGTTGTTCAGAAATTCTTCCTGGTTTTAAATGAAAATTCTGCAGCAATCCATCCTGCAATAAAATACTATCGCCAACAAACTGGTAGTTGTTTCCATTTATAAAATCAATGGCTTTATACCTGGGAACGTTGTAAACAATTAATTTTTGCTGTTTACCGGTTTGCCAGTTATTATATGCACTTTGTGTTACAAAAGCAAGTAGCGCAACCAATGCTATATTAAAATATTTTTTCTGCTTTAAAATAAGCCATGCACCAAAACCAGCTACCACAGCATACAATACACAGGTAGATAAAATAGTGGCTGGTAATTTATCCCAAACGGCAAACGAAAGTTCATTTATCCAGAGTATTATTTTATTCATCAGCCCAACAAATAAAGTAACCAGTTTACCCATATACATGCTTACAAAAGGCACCCACGAAAACGCAACTAAAATAATTTCGGCATATAAAATAAGGCCCGATAGCGGCACCGCAACCATGTTGGATATTAAAAACAAATTAGGGAACTGGTGAAAATAATAAATACAAAGCGGAAAAGTAAGTAACTGTGCTGCCGTGGATACAGCCATCAGTTGCCAGGCTTTATTAACCCATTTGTTTTTTATGTAGATGCAATTGTAAATTGGTTTTTGAAAAATCACAATACTCAACACTGCCAGATACGATAATTGAAAACCTACGGCCCATAAAAAATAGGGATTATAACAAAGCAAAACAAATGCCGATGCAGCAAGCGAATTATAAATGCTTGCTTGTTTATAAATATTTTTACCAACAGCAATAAATGAAAACATAACCGCTGCACGTAAAACAGATGGCGAAGCGCCGGTAAGAAGTGAGAACAGCCAAAGGCAGGCTAAAATTAAAATCAGTTGCAGCCATTTTGATTTATTGATGCCCGGAATTTTTGCAAAAAGCCAAATCAGTAACACATAAATTAAAGCCAGGTGCATGCCCGATATGGCAATGATGTGCACCACGCCTGTATTGCTGTATGCCTGCACCAGGTCTTTATCCAGATCATTTGTGTAACCTATCAACAGAGCTTCGGCTATGCCCAATTCATCTTTGTTTGAGCCAATTGATTTTTGTAAAACGCCCAGCACATATGCTCTTGCAGTAAAGATGAATTGTTTAAACCGGTTTATTGAAATTCCGTTTACAACAACCCAATCTTTATCTTTTAAAAAAACATTATGAAAAATGCCCTGAAATGCAGCATAGCGCTGGTAATTGAAGGCACCGGGGTTACCCGAATTTTTTATGGCCTGCAGATTTTTATGAATAATTATTCTATCGCCATACTTTAAATTTGTTTTTACGCTATCTTTTGAAAAATACAACAACAACTTTCCTTCCACAGCAACGGCTTTGCCATCCTGCACAATTGTTTCTACATAACCATCTGCTTTAAAAGATTTATTTTTCTCTACCAGCGGTTCATCAATACGCACCACCAGGTAGCTGCTATCTTTATAATAATTGCCATACCATTTATTTTGATGCCGTACATCCTGCTGCCAGGTAAGCCATAAACCCAATGCCGCAATTAATAATTGGATAATTGTACCCTGCACTGCCTGCCATTTAAAACGCAAAGCAATGGGCAATAATAAAAATAAAATATACGCAATGCTTAAAACAAGTAATGCTGCAACAATAACCGGTAAAGAAAATTGCAGATACCATTGCAATACAATACCCGCCATTAAAGGCAGCAACAGCCTGATGAATGGTGCTTTTTTCCAGATGGGAATGCTGTATGGGTGTTGCATGCAACAAAATAGAAATTGTTGAGGAGAAAATCAAATGGTTTTTTGACTGGAGGTTAATGTGGCTTTAAGGTTTTTATTTTTTAAAAGCTTAACTGTTACCAAATGGCCGAAAGTTAAAGCCGTTATCGGCAAGAAATAAAGCCAATTAATTTATAGAACCATAATAACTTGCCGGTACCGGAAACAATCGTATACTTTAGAAGACCTAAAAAGAAATAGATAGTAAATACGTATTTGGAAATTTTAATGCAAAAAAACAGAAAGTTTACCTGCAAGAATTTACGTTGCATGCTAAAATAATAAGTTTCTTATCAGCATTTGTAATAGCAAACTTATTTCACTGGGTGAGCCATCCGCCAACGGGCGGAGTGGCTCACCCAGAAGCTTATTTACTCAAATGCATACTCCGCTCCTTATACAACTGGCGGAAATAAGGATCTTTTAAATCTTTAATAAACCGTATCGCTTCACCGGTACTTTTCATTTCGGGGCCAAGCTCTTTATTTACACCGGGAAATTTATTAAAAGAGAAAACCGGCTCTTTAATGGCAAAGCCGGTAAGTTTTTTATCGAAAGTAAAATCTTTCAGTTTGTTTACACCAATCATGATCT
>JAYURR010000002.1:0-2494 GCA_043756605.1 Chitinophagaceae bacterium | reverse complement strand
GCTACTTTGCTACTGATAATGCAGGTTTAACAGGTAATACTGCTAACTACAGTTTACCTGTAGAAAATACACCGCCTACGGCAGATAATGTAAATACTTTTGTTCCTTTTAATGCAGGAGCAACAGCAATTCCTAAACTATCGGGTAATGATGCCGATGGAACTATATCAGCATTTACAATTACAACAGTACCTACTGCAGTGCAAGGCGTACTTAGTGTACCATGTCCGCCAACACCTGCAGGTGGTACTTGTACCGGTGGTTTTGTAGATTTAACGGCTGCTGTTTTAACAGCCAATCCCGGAGGTATTGTATTAACTCCTGCACAGGGTGCGGCTATCAGGTTCGATCCTGCAACAGGCTTTAGTGGTACAGCTCCTTTCAATTATACAACTACAGATAATACTGGTAATATAAGTGCTGCCGCAAGTTATAATATTACTATGGCACCTCAACCACCGGTAAGTAATGATATTGTGAATGCAATAATGCCAAATACAAATGGTGCAACTGCAATACCTGCGGTAAGTGCAACAGATGCAGATGGTACTATTGCCGGTTATACCATTATTAGTGTACCAGATGCAACACAAGGAATATTAAGTATCCCCTGCCCGCCTACACCTACAGGCGCAACTTGTACAGGCGGCTTTGCTAATTTAACAGCAGCCGTGTTAGCTAATGCTGCCAATGTTAATGGCATAGTTTTAACCCCAGCGCAGGCAGCAGGGATGCGTTTTGACCCAACTGCAGGTTTTACAGGCTTAGCTGCATTTAAATATACCGCAGTAGATAACAGCGGTCTTGTAAGTAATGTTTCTACATACACGCTTCCAATATCAGGCGCTGGCAATATACCTCCGGTTGCAAAAAATATTTTAGCTACATCAATGGCCAATACAAACGGGCCAACAGTAATACCTGCTTTAATTGGTACAGATGATGGAACTATAGCAAGCTATACGCTAAATTCTGTACCACCCGCAACACAAGGTGTGTTAAGTATTCCTTGTCCGGCTACACCTGCAGGCGCAACCTGTACCGGAGGATTTGCAGATCTTACACCCGCTGTTTTGGCTGCTAATCCAAATGGCATTGTGTTAACACCGGCACAAGCTGCCGCCATGCGTTTTGATCCTTCGCCTAATTTTGCAGGTAATATTGAATTTTCATACACCACAACCGATAACAATGGTGCCTCAAGTGCAGGAGCGGTTTATACAATTCCTGTAACCAGCTTACCACCTTTAGCCAATGCAGTTGTTGCACCTGCCATGTCGCACAATAATGGCCCTACAACCATACCCGGGCTTATTGCCAGCGATGCAGATGGTACCATAGCAAGTTACCAGATAGAAAGTTTACCACCGGCATCGCAAGGTGTTTTAAGCATACCTTGTCCGGCAACCCCAATAGGTGCAACCTGTACGGGAGGCTTTGCAAATTTAACTGCCGCAGTACTTGCCAACTATCCAACAGGCGGCATACCGCTTACACCTGCACAAATGGCGGGCATGCGTTTTGATCCCGCAGTTGGTTATACAGGCAATGTAATATTTAATTATCATGCAACGGATAACAGCGGTGTAATCAGCAACAGCACCACTTATACCATACCGGTAAGTGGATTGCCACCGGTATCAAACAATGTAGTGGCTCCTAAAGTGTTAAATGGTAATGGCCCTACCGCCATACCGGCTTTAAGCAGCAATGATGCAGATGGTTCAATAAGCACGTATGTAATAAACAGTGTGCCGCCTGTATCTCAGGGTGTAATCAGTATCCCTTGTCCGCCAACACCAGCTGGAGCTACCTGTACAGGTGGGTTTGCAGATTTAACGGCTGCAGTATTAACAGCTAACCCTGGTGGTATTGTATTAACGCCAGCACAAGCAGCCGGTTTACGGTTAGACCCTGCACCGGGTTACAGCGGTAATGTAGTATTCAATTATGCTGCCTACGATAATAATGGAAATTTAAGCAATGTGGCAGCATATACCATTCCGGTAGGCACATCTGCCACCCTTCCGCTTACGCTAATTAATTTTACCGGGCAAAGAAATGGCGCAGATATATTAGTACAATGGAAAACTGAAAATGAATTAAATACCAATCATTTTGAAGTAGAATACAGTACCGATGGCACCAGCTTTACTACCGGAGGATTGGTATTTGCAAGCAATGCATCGGTAAATAACTACCAGCTAACCTTGTATAATTATACCCAGCCACTTTATTACATCCGTTTAAAATCGGTTGATAAAGATGGCAGGTTTACTTACAGCAGCATCATTATAATTACACTTAACGATAAGCTGAAAAAATCGTTAACCATTTTACCAAACCCGGTTACTGATAAAATAAACAGCCGCATCAGTTCGGATGTTGCTGCAAATGCAACGCTAAGGTTAATCAATAATCTGGGCCAGGTAATCTATACACAAAACAACCGGCTGGTTAAAGGAGATAATTTAATAACCATCCACCATATTAA
>JAYURR010000001.1:0-21654 GCA_043756605.1 Chitinophagaceae bacterium | reverse complement strand
AGGTTGAGGTTGAGGTTGAGGTTGAGGTTGAGGTTGAGGTTGAGGTTGAGGTTGAGGTTGAGGTTGAGGTTGAGGTTGAGGTTGAGGGTGAGATTGAGGTTGAGGTTGAGGTTGAGGTTGAGGTTGAGGTTGAGGTTGAGGTTGAGGGTGAGGTTGAGGTTAAGATTGAGGTTGACACTACACCTCTGTTCCGCCCTCAACCTCAACCTTCCTCAACCTCAACCTTCTTTCCTCAACCTACCTTCCTCAACCTCAACCTTCCTTCCACAGCCTCCCTGCTATTTATAATTATATATTCTCTCTATTTGCATTAGTTTTAATATTTTTGCAGCGGTTTCAATATATACCAACCCAAATTCTAATGCATTTTAAAATACCTTTCAAGTTTATTCTGATAAGTAAACATTTCAAATGCAGCTTGCTTATTTGCAGCCTTGCTGCCATCCTTTTTAATAGCTGTGCTACCCCTAAAAATGCCTATTATTTTAAAAACCTGCCAAGGGATACCAGTATTAATACAACTGTAAGCCGTTTGGCGGAGTCTGTTATACGTAAAAATGACCAGTTAGCTATCACCATCAGCAGCTTAAACCCCGATGAGGACAAAGTGTATAATGCAGCGGCATTATCGCTGGGTAGTGGGGGAGGTGGTAACAATGGATACCTGGTTGATATGAATGGTAATATACACCTGCATCGCCTGGGCAATATACATGCCGAGGGTATTACAAGAAGTGCTTTGAAAAATAAAATAGAAACTGAAATCAAACCATATCTGAAAGACCCTGTGATAACAGTACGTTATTTAAATCGCCGGGTAACGGTTATGGGCGAAGTATCAAAACCGCAGATAATACCCATGCCGGAAGAACGGCTTTCAATATTAGAAGTATTGGGTGCAAGTGGCGACATAACCTTATTGGGTAAAAAAGACAATGTGCTCATTATACGTGAAACCGAAACCGGTAAGCAGTTTAAACGGCTTAACCTGGAGGATCATTCTGTATTTACCTCTGAATGGTATTACCTGAAACCGGATGATGTGGTGTATATAGAGCCGAATGATAAAAAGGTAAATGATGAAAAAAGAGCCCGTACACAGCAAACTGTTTCCCTGGCAATATCGGGGCTTTCGCTGGCCATTATTATTCTTAATAGCCTGTTGAAGTAGGGAGGAGGAGGTTGAGGTTGAGGAGGAGGTTGAGGGGGAGGTTGAGGTTGAGGTTGAGGTTGAGGGGGAGGAGGAGGTTGAGGAGGTAAAATCGTTATAAATTATTTGATTGAAAACTGACTAATCATACATGAGTGAACAGCAATTTTTTAAAGAAAGGCCAGATACCAATTTTATGCTGCAGATTTTGCAGCGTTATCTTCCGTTTTGGCCGCTGTTTGTAATTACCATCAGCATCGGGCTGGCAGTATCCTGGTTTTATCTGCGTGTACAAACCCGTGTATATGTAGCCAATGCAAAAGTACTTTTAAAAGATCCGCAAAAGAATGGTGGCGATAGTAAGGTACTGGATGCCCTCAATATTTTCAGCGAAAAAAAGATTGTGGAAAATGAGATTATCGTACTGCGTTCTTCTGTAATACTGGAAGAAGTAGTGCGTAGCCTCAACCTCTATAATTCCATACACAACCAGGGTAAAGTGCGAACCGAGGAATTGTATAAAGGCAATGCCCCCGTATGGTTTACGGCGGTAGATAAAAGCAATATAAACGGTGGTGGCAAATATTTTTTTGATGTTGACTGGAAAAAGAAACAGGTTACAATAAACAAACAGCAAATTGCCTTTAACGACACCGTAAGTATTAATGGCAGTGCCTATTTTATTATACCAAACCTTGCCTATAATAAAAATCTTAAAGGTAAAAATTACTATGTACTTTTCAATAGCATATCCGGCGCTGCCGGTGGTTTTGCAGGTGCTTTAAAAGCCAATGCCACTTCCAATTCCTCCACCGTAATTGAAGTAAAGCTGGAAACTCCGGTGCCCGAAAAAGGCGTTGATTTTTTAAACCGCCTGTTTGAGGTATATAATTTTGATGCAATTCAGGATAAGAACCAGATAGCCGCTAAAACCCTGGCCTTTATTGAAGACAGATTGAATTTGGTAGTTGGACAATTAGACTCGGTGGAGAAAAATATTCAGCGCTATAAAACGCAGGAATCGGTTTACGATCTGGGCGGACAGGCTAGTCTGTACCTGAACAGCGTAAGCGAATTAGACAGAAAGAACAGTGAAGTACAGATTCAGTTAGATGTGCTGCGGGATGTACAGGGCTATGTGGATACTAAGGGTAAAAAGGCAGGTACAGTTCCATCGCAGATGCTCATCAGCGATCCTACTTTGGCCGGGCTGTTAACCAAATTATATGATGCTGAATTTCAGCTTACCAAGGCCGAAAGCATCAATGGCGAAAAAAGTGATGCTGTTATTATGGCCAACCAGGCCGTGGGCCGCATTAAGAACGATATCAGGGAAAACCTGGGCACCATACGCAGCAACCTCAATGCAGTAAAAAGCAACGTAAACTCTGGCATAGCCATGAACAATGGTTTGCTGAGCCAGATACCCCGTAAAGAAAGGGGGTTGCTTGATATCAGCCGCCAGCAGGTTATTAAAAACAATATTTACACCTACCTTTTACAAAAACGGGAAGAAACCGCTTTATCATCTGCCGGTACCACTCCCGATCTGCGGGTGCTTGAAAAAGGCTCGTCCTATGGCCCCATTAAACCTGTTGCCAAAAACTTTTATCTAACCGGCTTTTTACTGGGGCTGCTGATATCGGTGGGCTATGTTTTATTAAGGGAGCAGTTTAACCGTAAAATATTATTTCGTAATGAAATTGAGGAGAAAACAAAAATTCCGGTCCTGGCCGAAATTATGTACTCCAAATCGCCCGATACCATTGCCATCAGCGAGGGTAAGCGTACCATCATTGCCGAACAGTTCCGCAGTCTGCGTACCAACCTGGCCTTTATGGGTATAAATGATGATCATAAAACAATCCTGGTTACTTCTAGTATTTCCGGAGAAGGAAAGAGTTTTATAGCACTCAATTTAGCCATGAGTTTTACACTTACCGGTAAAAGAGTGGGTTTGATGGAAATGGATTTGCGTAAACCAAAGCTCAGCAAATATCTGGGCATTAACCGTGATCCGGGTATTACCAGTTTTTTAATTGACAAGGCTAATATTGATCAGATAATTAAAGAAACAAAATACCCTAACTTGTTTGTCATATCTGCCGGCCCCATACCGCCTAATCCAACTGAGCTGATATTGAGTAAAAAATTTGGGGAGATGATGGCCGAACTAAAAGAAAGATTTGATTACATAATTATAGATTCGGCTCCCATTGGGCCAGTAACCGATTCGCAGCTGATTAACGGCTATGCCAATGCCACGCTTTATGTGGTTCGACATGCACATACCCCCAAAATATTTCTGCGTATGGTTGATGATTTGTACAAGCAGCAGAAGTTTACCAATATGGCGTTGATATTCAATGGTCTTAAAGCCAGGGGTTCATCACTGCTGGGAGGAGGCTATGGATATGGTTATGCCAGTTATGGGTATGGCTATGGCGGAGATGGATATGGTTATTATACACAGGAAGAAATTAAACCGGAATGGAAAAATGGCTGGGGGTTTTTTAGTAAATTGAAGAAGATGTTGAGGAAGGGAGGTTGAGGATGAGGAAGGGAGGTTGAGGTTGAGGATGAGGTTGAGGATGAGGAAGGGAGGTTGAGGATGAGGTTGAGGATGAGGTTGAGGTTGAGGATGAGGATGAGGATGAGGGTTTCTTCAATCAGCGTGATTTATTTGGGGTGTTGAAATAAAGGGGTGTTTTTACCATAAATTTACTTTTGGTTTAGATATAGATTTGGGAATTCAAAAAATTATTCCTTCGGTTACAGTTTAACTGTGACTGAGGGATAGCGAAGCTTTGCGAAGAAGAGAACGGTTGAGGTAAAGGTTGAGATTGAGGTAAAGGTTGAGGTTGAGGTAAAGGTTGAGGTTGAGGTTAAGGTTGAGGTTAAGGTTAAGGTAAAGGTTGAGGTTAAGGTTGAGGTTGAGGTTGAGGTTAAGGTTAAGGTTGAGGTTAAGGTTAAGGTTGAGGTTGAGGTTGAGGTTGAGGTTGAGGTTAAGGTTGAGGTTGAGGTTGAGGTTGAGGTTGAGGTTGAGGTAAAGGTTGAGGTTAAGGTTGAGGTTAAGGTTTAGGTTTAGGCTAAGGTTAAGGTTTAGGTTGAGGTTGAGGTAAAGGTTGAGGTTGAGGTAAAGGTTGAGGTTGAGGTTGAGGTTGAGGTTGAGGTTGAGGTTGAGGCTAAGGTTGAGGTTAAGAAGAACTTATAAATTCTACCCTTCTTAAAACACAAAACTGCCAAATTTTTTATCATTTTTTTTTCTTAACCTCAACATCTTCTTCCTCAACCTCAACCTCTTCTTCCTCAACCTTAACCTCTTCTTCCTCAACCTCAACCTCAACCTTTTCACCCTCAACCTACATGACTGAAAAAAAAGTTTATTGGTACGCCGTTCATACCAAGCCAAGGTGGGAGAAAAAAGTAGCCACACTGCTGCAGGATAAGGGGTTTGAAAATTATTGTCCGCTTAACAAAGTAATGCGCCAATGGAGCGACCGTAAAAAAGTGGTGATGGAACCACTGTTTAAAGGTTATGTTTTTGTACAGGTAGATGAAAAATTAAAATGGGATATACTCAGCATAAATGGTATTGTAAATTATGTACATTGGCTGGGCAAGCCTGCTAAAATACCCAATAGCGAAATTGATACCATCCGCCGTTTTTTAAATGAATTTGAAGGTATTGAAGTGATTGAAACCGGTGTGCAATTAAACAGTGCGGTGCAGGTAAAGCAGGGAGTGCTTATGCATTATAAAGGCATTGTAATTGAATTGCATGGTAACCGTGCTAAAGTAAAGATTGAGAGTATGGGCATACAGTTGAGTGCTTATTTTGATAAGAAGAATCTGGAAATAGTTAAGAGTTGATGGTTGGGCTATGCTGTTTTAAAATCTCTGTCAATTTTTACAATACCTAAAACTCTAAATTCCTAACCTCAACCTCAACCTAAACCTCAACCTCTAAACTTATAACTTTTCTTGTGTAGAATTGCCGGCATATTATCCCCTTCTCTTTCCATAGAAGAAAACCAGTTGATGGTAAAAAAAATGTGCGATAGCCTGAAACATGGCGGCCCGGATGATGAAGGATTTTACAGCAATGAACTGCATAAACTGGTATTGGGCCACCGCAGATTGTCATTGATAGATTTAAGCACCGGCGGCCACCAGCCAATGCCTTACGATAATGACCGTTACTGGATCAGCTATAACGGAGAACTGTATAATTATTTAGAAATAAAGGCCGAACTGCAAACTGCCTGTTATACATTTAAATCGGCCAGCGATACCGAAGTTATACTGGCAGCTTTTGCTGCCTGGGGTACCAACGCTTTCAAACGGTTTAACGGCATGTTTGCCTTTGCGTTGTGGGATAGTAAAGAGGCAATCATGTATCTGGTACGTGACAGGTCGGGCATAAAGCCGCTGTATTTTTCACCAACAGCCAATGGCTTGTGCTTTGCATCCGAAATGCGTGCATTTGCAGCCATACCCTGGCTACAGCAGGAAAATAAAAAATGGCCTGTGTTTTTACTGGCTTACGGGCACCTGCCCGAGCCTGTTACTACACTGCAGGATGTTAGCCCATTGCCCAAGGGCAGCTTTTTAAGGTATCATTGCAGCAGCGGCAAATGGGATATTGAACGGTTTGCTTTTACCAGCTATGCCGAAACTGCGGCCAACCGCCACGAAGCAAAAAACCTGATACATCAAACCCTTACAAAAGCGGTGCAAAGGCATTTAATAAGCGATGCACCCATTGGTGTTTTTTTAAGCGGCGGCCTGGATTCTTCTATCATGGCCTTACTGGCAGGCGGGCACCAGCGTTCGGGGTTAAAAACATTATCTATCATTTTTGAAGAAGAAAAATATTCCGAAAAAAAATATCAGAACCTCGTTATCGAAAAGCTTGATTGCCCCAACTGGCAGCAAACCCTTTCAGACAAAGTATTTCAGCAAAACCTGCCGGGCATTATACAGGATATGGACATGCCGGGTTGCGATGGTATCAATACCTGGTTCATAAGCAAGTATGCAAAAGAGAGTGGTTTAAAAGCAGTGCTATCTGGCGTTGGCGGAGATGAGTTGTTTGGAGGCTATCCCTCATTTAACCGCATAGGTAAAGTAAAATGGATTGAAAAAATCCCTTCCGCCATATTGAAAAAAGGGCGTTATTCCGGTTCAAAAAGGCTCAGGCGGTTGTCTTATTTAAGTCTGGGTGGTGCCAAGGGTTTTTATCTTTTTTTAAGGGGGCAGTTTGTGCCTGCAACCATAGCCCGGCAACTGGGCGCTACCGAAAAGGAGATATGGAACATACTGGATGAGCAACCACAACTGGATAGCATTAAATCGCTGAGTGCGGGTAACCAGGCAAGCTGGATAGAAAGCAATATGTACATGCAAAACCAGTTGTTGCGTGATGCAGATGTAATGAGCATGGCACATGGTATTGAAATAAGGGTTCCTTTTCTTGATAAGGAATTTGTGAACCTGGTACAAAACATACAATCTGATATAAAGTACAGCGGTGCGTATCCCAAACAATTATTGATAGATAGTTTTAAAAATGAATTGCCAGAGCAGGTATGGAACCGGCCCAAAATGGGTTTCTCGTTCCCATTTACCGAATGGATGCAGCAGAGTGAATTTGTAAAAGATACCATGCACAAAGGCGGCCTGGCCGGCGATGCAAGCCTTAAAAAATTTACTGATGGGGAAATGCACTGGAGCCAGTTGATGAGTTTGTTGTTGTTGAATGTGAGGAAGAAAGGTTGAGGTTGAGGAGGAAAGGTTGAGGTTGAGGTTGAGGAAGAAAGGTTGAGGTTGAGGTTGAGGAAGAAAGGTTGAGGTTGAGGAAGAAGGTTGAGGTGGAAAGGTTGAGGTTGAGGAAGAAGGTTGAGGTGGAAAGGTTGAGGTTGAGGAAGAAGGTTGAGGAAGAAAGGTTGAGGTTGAGGTTGGGAAAAAGATTGAGGTTGAGATTTAGGAAAGAAAGGTTAATGAAGTGTTTGTGGAAGTTATGGTCAGCATAGAATTTATAAAGTGCAAAAAATTAGACAGTAAAGTAGGGTAATTAGCAGGCTTGAGAAAATTGAAACCTTTTAAATTACTTCAACCTCAACCTTAACCTCAACCCCAACCTCAACCTCAACCTCAACCTCAACCTCAACCTCAACCTCAACCTTAACCTCAACCTCAACCTCAACCTCAACCTTAACCTCAACATGTACAAAGATTTTCAAGAGCTTCCAGTTTGGCAATTGGCAATGCAAATAGCGGTAGATGTGTTTGCACTAACAGAAAATTTGCCCAGAAAGGAAGACTATGGATTAACCTCACAAATAAGGAGATCAGCTTTAAGTATCAGTGATAATATAGCCGAAGGTTTTGGCAGACAAAGCAGCCCCGACAAAATAAAATTTTATATATATTCCCGTGGCTCAGCTAACGAAACTAAAAACCAGTTGATATACGGAAACAGGGTTGGATATTTTGATAATGAAAAGGTAGCATTGTTAATAAGCAATATTCTTACAATAATTGAATCATTAAATAAGCTAATGAAATCATTGAGGTAGAGAGGAGGTTGAGGTTGAGGAGGGAGGAGGTTAAGGTTGAGGTTGAGGTTTAGGAAGGTTGAGGTTGAGGTTGAGGTTGAGGAGGTTGAGGTTGAGGAGGTTGAGGAGGTTGAGGTTGAGGAGGGAGGAGGTTCAGTGAATAATTTCAATTTTAATAATTACTATTAATATAAAATAATTGAATTAAGAAGCTTAAGTACGAATCCCAAAAACAAAAATTTTTTAGTTAATCAGAGTCTTACTCAACCTTAACCTTAACCTCAACCTCAACCTTAACCTTAACCTTAACCTTAACCTCAACCTCAACCTTAACCTCAACCTTAACCCCAACCTTAACCCCAACCTTAACCTCAACCCCAACCCCAACCTTGCCCTCAAAAATCATCTTCCTCACCCTTCG
This sequence comes from Chitinophagaceae bacterium, assembly GCA_043756605.1. GTDB lineage: Bacteria > Bacteroidota > Bacteroidia > Chitinophagales > Chitinophagaceae > Ferruginibacter. The sequence goes on along the minus strand of JAYURR010000001.1, from coordinate 13,523 downwards.
TATTTTCTCCGCCACCGGCGGTATAGAAAAAGTATGCCGGGTGGCAGGTAAGGCGCTTTGCGAACTGGGTTTGCAGTATGGAAGTACGGTAAAGATATTTTCGATGCATGAAAAAAAGGATGCTGCTGATGGCAACGCCTATTTTCCGCAAACAAAATTCAGCGGGTTTAAAAATAAAAAAATTGGGTTTGTACTGAGCAGTTTTTTTGAAGGCCGCAAGAGTGATGTGGTATTGCTGAGCCATGTAAACCTGTTGATACCGGGCGTACTTATTAAAATTTTTAAGCCAAAAGTTAAACTGGTATTAATTGCGCATGGTATTGAAGTGTGGCGGCCATTTGCAGCCTGGAAACGCTGGATGCTGCGTAAGGTAGATCTTATTTTACCTGTTAGTAATTTTACAAAAGATAAAATGAAGCAGTTATACGGCCTGCCCGAAACAGGTTTTTCTGTTATGAATAATTGCCTGGATCCTTTTTTAGAGCAGCCACTGCAAACTGGTAAAGCTGCACATTTGCTGCAACGTTATGGCCTGCATAGCAACAGCCAGGTGTTGCTTACCGTAAGCCGCATGGCCGATACCGAGCAATACAAGGGCTACGACCGGGTGCTTGAATCGTTGCCTGCACTTATACCGCATTACCCTGAGTTGCGGTACCTGTTGCTGGGTAAATACGACCTTGCAGAAAAAAAACGCCTGGATGATATTATACACAAACTGGGCCTGCACGATAAAGTAATATTTACCGGCTTTATACCCGATGCAGAAATGGCCCATCATTTTAAACTGGCCAACCTGTTTATTATGCCCAGCGAAAAAGAAGGCTTTGGCATTGTATTTATTGAAGCCATGTTTTACAACCTGCCGGTAATTGCCGGCAATAAAGATGGCAGTGTAGATGCATTGTGTAATGGCGAACTGGGCACCATCATCAATCCCGATGATGTAGCTGAAATTGGCAATGCCATTAAAACTGTGCTTGATAACCCCGCTGCATTTACACCCAACCAGCAAAAACTAAAAGCACAGTTCAGCTACGAGTGGTACAAACGCAAACTGCATAAATGCCTGCAAAGCCTTTTGATAATACCGGATTTGCTGGAGGGGTTGATGTTATGAAAGAAATTAAAAACCAAGAATGAATAAATTTTTTTTAAGAGGACTCAATAAATTAAACTTACTGCACTGGTTTAATTTAACAGGAAAAATTACGCTCAATGGCAAACCATTTAAAATTCCTGTACTTGGCGGTACCGGGTTTTTAAATATGTGGATGACTGAGCCGTGGATGATAGATTTATTAAAAATTGTGTTGCCTGTATCGCAAGGTGCTTTTATTGATGTTGGGGTAAACAGCGGGCAGACATTGTTGAAATTTAAAAGTGTATCAGGTGATATTGCGTATATTGGCTTTGAGCCAAACCCAACCTGTATCAACTATGTAAATGAGTTGATCAGCATCAATGAATTTAAGCAGGTTACTCTGATTCCTGCAGGAATTTCTACGGAGACGCAAATAGCAAAATTATTCTTCTTTGATGAATCTGAAATGGATAGCTCAGCATCCATTGTAGAAGGTTTCAGGCCAGATCATAAGATTGCTAAAACGGCATTCATACCCGTATTCAGCATAGCAGCATTAAAACAAAAAATGGATATCGGTAAAATAGGAATAATAAAAATTGATGTAGAAGGAGGGGAACTGGAAGTACTACTTGATATGGAATCAGATATTCTTGCCAATCAACCTATAATAATGATTGAGGTTTTACCGGTGTATAAACAGGAAAATGCAGATCGGCTACAGCGGCAAAACAATATTGAAAAACTTTTTTTAAAATGGGATTATACAGTTTACCGTGTGATTAAACAGCATGAGCAATTGATGGATATTGTTGAAATTAACGGTATTGGAATTCATGGTGATCTTAATAATTGTGAGTATGCAGTTGTGCCCCGGGGGTTAAAAGAAAATTTTGAAAAAAATATTGCAGTCAATTTTGCAAAGGCATAAAATAGTAAGATTGAAACGGATGCAGTATAATTTTATACTTAGCTGTAAACAAACGAAGCAAAACTAAATTATCAATGCTTAAAAAAAATATTTCCAACCAGGTTGAGTGGGACTTGATTATAGCCCCAGGCCGAGCTGAAAAAAATTACTGGAACGACCTCTGGCGTTATCGGGAACTGTTTTATATTTTAAGCTGGCGTGACATAAAAGTGCGATACAAGCAAACGGTGTTGGGCATAGCGTGGTCTGTTATCAGGCCGGTGCTTACAACAGTTATATTTACTGTTTTATTCAGCAAGGTAGCCAACATGCAAAACCCAGGCACTGCACCCTATGCCCTGATGGTATTTGCAGGTATGTTACCCTGGCAGTTCTTCAGCAATGCACTCAGCGAAAGCAGTAACAGCCTGGTGGGAAACTCAAGCCTGATTACTAAAGTATATTTTCCACGTTTAATTATACCGGCCAGCTCGGTAATCACCAGTCTGGTTGATTTGGGTATTTCTTTTTGCATTTTGCTGGTGATGTTTGCGTGGTATGGCTATATGCCGAGCTGGCATATAATTTTTTTACCACTGTTTATATTGCTGGCTTTTACCTGTGCATTTGGTATAGGTTTATATCTTACAGCTGTAAATGTAAAATACCGCGACTTTCGTTATATCATTCCTTTCATTGTGCAATTTGGATTGTATGTAAGCCCGGTTGGTTTTAATAGTTTTGTTATAGATGATAAATGGCGGATGCTGTATTCTTTAAACCCAATGGTTGGCGTAATAGATGGCTTTCGCTGGTGTTTACTGGGCGATCCTATGCACTGGCGTTCTTTTATTGTTTCCGTATTTATAACTATCGGGTTTTTATGGATAGGAATTTATTATTTTAGAAAGATGGAGAAGAGTTTTGCGGATAATATTTGAAGAAAATGGTTAAGGTTAAGCGGAGCATTAAAATAATAAGAGCTTCCGGAAAATTCAGGCCTCCGCTCATCTTAAACCTCAACCTTGCTTAAAATTATTATCTTTACAATATTAATGTATCTGATAAAAATATGGCTTCAATGCGTGCTTATACTATTTCCGATTTTTCACCTCACTTGTTTTGGGATGTTAACAAAGACAAACTGGATTTTGTTACCAATAAGTCGCAGGTTATTCAGCAGGTGTTGGAATATGGTTTGCTTTCCGACTGGCTTATCATAAAAGAAATGTACGGGGTACAACAAATCGGTAAAACGGCAAGTACATTCCGCCAACTCGATCCAATGGCATTGTCTTTTATTGTTGCATTGTATGGCTTACCTAAAGAATCTTTTACATGTTATGCTACCAAACAGTTGATGCCTCCACACTGGAACTTCTAAAAAAGTTACAGTGTATGGAAGTTTTCAAAAACCTGCGCCTGGCAAGAGGAACCTCACTGGCACTGCAAATCGGGCACAGAAAGTCAATTGACCTGGATCTGTTTGGTACACTGCAGGCAGATGAAACAACATTTTCAGAAGCTTTGACAATATTTGAAAAAGTTACCTGGCTTAAAAAGTCATCCAATATCAATATTTTTTCCATCAATGATGTGAAAGTTGATTTTGTGAATTATACCTATCCCTGGCTTGATGAAACAAAATCAGAAGATGATCTGCGGCTTGCCGGCCTTAAAGACATTGCAGCAATGAAACTGGCTGCCGTTACCGGAAGGGGAACAAAAAAAGATTTTATTGATATTTATTTTTTGTTAAAGCAATTTTCATTAAAAGAAATGTTGCAACACTATACAAACAAGTATGCTGATGGTTCTGAATTTCTGGTACTTAAAAGCCTTACTTATTTTGAAGATGCCGAACCGGAGCAGCAACCGATAATGCTTAAAAATATTTCCTGGCAAGCTGTAAAAAACACAGTTCTTAAAGAGCATAGTGCATATTTGAAAAGCCTTTAATTCTTAAGATTAAGGCTAAGTGGAGCTTTAAAATAATAACAGCCTTTTAAAAATCAAAAACCCAGCTCAACCTTAACCTCAACCTCATTCCTCCATGTCCAACTCAATAATAGAAGTAAACAACCTTTCCAAAAGCTACACCATCTCACACGAAGGCAGGGAACGCTATACGGCCTTACGTGATGTAATGGCGCAAAAGGCAAAGAAGATTTTCTCTTTCCCTAAATCCTTAACCTCTTCCTCAACCAAAGAAGAATTCTGGGCTTTAAAAGACGTAAACTTTAAAATTGAACAGGGAGATCGCGTTGGTATTATAGGTAGAAATGGGGCCGGAAAAAGCACCCTTTTAAAAATACTCAGTCGTATTACCGAACCAACAAACGGCGAAATAAAAATAAAAGGCCGTGTTGCATCACTTTTAGAAGTAGGTACTGGCTTTCATCCTGAGCTTACGGGCCGGGAGAATATTTTTTTAAATGGAGCTATACTGGGTATGAGCAGGGTGGAAATAAAAAAACATTTTGATGCTATTGTTGATTTTGCTGAAATAGAAAAGTTTTTAGATACTCCTGTTAAGCGTTACAGCAGCGGCATGTATGTAAGGCTCGCTTTTGCTGTTGCTGCACACCTGGAGCCCGAAATTTTAATTGTGGATGAAGTACTGGCTGTGGGTGATTCTGAATTTCAAAAGAAGTGTTTAGGTAAGATGGAAGATGTGAGCAAGAATGAAGGAAGAACAGTTTTATTTGTAAGTCATAATTTGTCTGCCATTAAAACTTTATGCACAAATGGTATTTTATTGGCAAATGGAATGATTTCAGATATTGGTCACATTAGTAGAGTGATAGAAACCTATAAAACCGCAGTTAATAAAAAGAATGAATTTAGTTTTTCCAGTTCAGTTAATGAAGATAGTAAATCAAATATAAACAGTGCATCCATTGAAATATTAGGCATTCAGCCCAGTATTACTTTAAGCGTATTGCTGGAATTAAATGTAAAACTGGAGAATATAAACTGTGTTTTAGTGATTGATATAATTAATGCTGAAGGTACTTGTGTTTTTCAAAGTATAAATAATCTGGCAAATCATTTACAATTAACACAAAATGAAAAATTGGTTGTAGAAATGGATATTTTTGGAATTGTAATTGATTCATATAATGTGAATGTATATTTATGTACCAGTATGTTTCAGGAAATTACTTCAGTAAAAGATAAATTGTTTTTTGAAATACTTGATAGCCCCATTAAAGCAAAAATGATTTTTAATTTTAAAGGAACTGAGAATGGTTATGTATATCCCATTACCAGAATAATAAATGGTTAATTTGAATTATATCAGGAGTATTAGGGACAATTTTATTAATAAAAAAGAACTGCCCTCTTTTTGCATAGATAACCAGTTTTATACCTATGAAGAATTGGGTAATTTGGTAGCTCAGATTATCGAAATCTTAAAAGCAAATACCGGCAACATAAAATCAAAAAGAGTTGCTGTTCTTTGTACGGATAATATTAATACTTATGCCAGTATTATAGCTGTATGGTTTTGTGGGTTTGCATATGTTCCGCTGGGCTTGCACAACCCTCACGAAAGGAATATCACTATTTTAAAAGATGCTGAAGTTAACTTAATCCTTTCAACCAGGCAGCTTGACCCGGTTTTATATTCTGAATCTAAGATTGCAGACACTTCACTTTTAACTTCAAAGCAAAATAATATTCCTGAGATAACGGACATTAAGAAAGAAGATCTGGCATATATTTTATTTACTTCTGGCAGTACCGGAAAACCCAAAGGTGTTCCGATTTCATTTGGAAACCTGGAGGCTTTTTTGCTATCATTTAAAAACTCGCCAGTTGTTATAAAAGAAAGAGATAAATGCTTACAAATGTTTGAGCTTACTTTTGATGTTTCAATTTCTTCTTTCCTTCCAGCTTTACTAGCTGGGGCAACAGTTTATACAGTTGCTGATGAAGGTATCAGGTACATCAATGTCTTAAAAATTATTTACGAAAAGCATTTGAATGTCATTCAGATTGTTCCTTCAGTTATCAGACTTGCAATGCCTTTGCTTAATAGGATGAGGCTAAATGAAGTTACTCAGTGTATTTTAACCGGCGAGGCCACTACTATTGATTTAGTGGATAAATGGAAGACTGTTATACCCAATGCTAAATTGTTTAATTATTATGGGCCTACGGAATGTACAATTTATTGCAGTTGTTATGCCATAGAAACTGATAAAGTAAAACAGTATAATGGGATGCTGGCAATAGGAAGGTCATTTGATAATACTGAAATGATAATAATTGATGAGAATTTGAATGAAGTGCCAAATGGCGAAAAAGGCGAATTGGTTTTTTACAGTCCACAGCTTACAGAAGGTTATTTAAATAATGAAAACAAAAATAAAGATGTATTTATAGAGAAGCTAAAAAATAATAAAATTCAACGTTACTACAGATCAGGCGACATGTGTTATAGTGATAATGATGGCGATATATTTTATTGCGGAAGGTATGATAACCAGATAAAAATTCAGGGATTCAGAGTAGAATTAAATGAAATTGAATTTGCTGTACGCAAAGCATTTGAAATTAATTGTGTTGCAATGGCCATACTCAGTAAGCTTAATACAACAGAAATATTCTTGATTTTGGAATCAAAAACAGGGGAGGAAGAGATACTTATTATTGATAAATTAAAAAAAATACTGCCCTCTTATATGATTCCGGCAGCGGTTTTATCTATGCAAGAGTTGCCATTAAATTCGAGTGGAAAAACCGACAGGGTAAAAGTGAAACAGTTTATAGATGCATTTAGAAATGGACCGTTCAATAGCTAATCTTCATTTGCTTTTTAAGCATATAGGGTCAAATCATACATTGGTTAATTATACTGAAACAGATAAGTATAGTTCAATTCAAACAATGGATTCTGCCTGGCCGAATGCCATTTTTAATTTTAACAATGATGTTTTACAGAACGAATCTGAATGGCAGAACTTAAGCAGTGCAATTATTGATAAAAAACTTCCTGCTTTATGCATGGTCTGTTCAGACGGTATAAACTCCCCACTTTTAAAAAAATATGGTTTTTATACAATTGAACAATGGAGATTAATGAGTTTTGATTTAGATGAAAATCCTGCGTTTCGAAATAGCTTCCTTGAAAATTATAATTTTGGATTGGTTAAATCTGAATATGATCTGAACGGCTGGGTTGATACAGTTAGAAATTCATTGTTCCAGAATAAACAACTAGATAAGAATATATTTTTGTTTCTTAGTTCAAGTGGTAGTGAACTTATTTATATACGCAAGTACAATGAAATAGTTGGAGCAGCAATGGTTTATTATGATCAAAATGAAACAGCCGGAATTTATATGGTATGTATAAATCCTGAAGAAAGAGGGTTTGGATTGGGAAAAGCATTGGTAATTTTTACGCTGGAGCAAATCAAAAAAAGAAAAATCAATAAAATTGTATTGCAATCAACAAAGGCGGGATTGAATTTATATTTAAAAACCGGTTTTACAGCTTCGGGCATTTGTAATTTAATATATAAAATAAAGTAAGATGGTGCAAAGAGAAAAAATTTTAGTAGAAATTGAAAAAATTATCAGGAAGGAATTGGACAATGAAAATTTAGTAATAAATTTTGAATCATCAACAGACTCGGTTGAAAAGTGGGATTCAATTAATAACTTAATAATTATCAGTTCTATTGAAGAGCATTTTAACATGACGTTCCCAATTGAAGTAATTTTCAGTTCAAAAAATGTGGGAGATATGTGTGATTATATTCTAAATAATTCAGGGATTTAATGATGATAAAATTTATTTTATATCCATTTTATAAAGTATATGGCTTCCTTTTTTATGGGCGATGTTACAAGTGGTTAATTAATAATGTTGCTTTTTTTAAACCCGTAAAACAAACCCGGTTTAATGAAACGCCAATTCCATTTAAGCAATGGTTAAAGTTTAAAGTTTTGGGAGCTAAGCCTGGTATGCCTTATTGGCCAATTCACCCAACATCTAAATTTACAGGAGACTGGCGCAATGTTTTGGTTGGAATTGATGCAGGACCAACTGTTTCACCCGGTTGTTATGTACAGGCAGTTGGGAAAATTTATATTGGCGATTATACACAGGTTGCTCCTAATGTGGGTATAATAAGTTCAAATCATTTTATGCTTGATATTAGAAAGCATGTTGTAGGAAAAGTAATTATCGGAAAATATTGCAGAATTGGAATGGGGTCTATTGTACATTCAAATGTAGTATTAGGAGATTTTGTTACAGTTGCCGCTGGTAGTATTGTTACCACTTCATTCAAGGAAGGTTATTGTGTTATAGCGGGGAACCCAGCTGTAATTGTACAGGATTATTCGAAAAATGAACGCGTTAAAGAAAAATTTTTGCTGTATAAAAATGAGTTCGAATATAACGGCTTTATTCCGGCAGATGAATTTGAAGTTTACAGAAAAAAATATCTTTCCGTATAATGATAACAATTATAGATTACGGTGTAGGCAATTTAACATCTGTACAAAACATGTTTAAGAAGGCAGGCGTAAATGCTGTTATCAGTAAAGCTGCAGATGAAATTGAAAAGGCAGATAAAATATTGTTACCCGGCATGGGCGCATTTGATAACTGCATGCAAAAATTTAATGAATCGGGTTTAAGACAAATCATTGAAAAAAAAGTACTGATTGATAAAGTGCCGGTGTTGGGCATTTGCGTTGGCATGCAGATGCTAATGGAGAGCAGTGAAGAAGGCGTACTGCCCGGCCTTGGCTGGATAAAAGGGAAAACAGTTGCCTTTGATAAAAGCCAAATGCAGGAGATACATAAAGTGCCAAATATGGGTTGGCTGGATATAACAGCAAAGAAAAACTCCGCATTGGTTTCTGATATTGAAAATCCAAGGTTTTATTTTTCACATTCGTTTCATGTGCTGCCAACCAACAAAGCAGATGAATTGTTTACCGCCTGTTATGGGTATCAATTTACTGCAGGTATTGAAAAAGATAATATTCTGGGGGTTCAGTTTCATCCCGAAAAAAGCCACCGCTTTGGTATGCAGTTGCTTAAAAATTTTGCTAATAATTATTAATGCGCAGAGTAAGGGTTATACCGGTTTTGTTAATACATAAAGGAGGCTTAATAAAATCGGTTAAGTTTAAAAATTATAAATACGTTGGCGATCCCATCAATGCAGTTAAAATATTTAACGAAAAAGAAATTGATGAAATTATTGTGCTTGATATTGATGCCACCCGAGAGAAACGTGGCCCCGATTTTGAAAAATTAAAAGAGATTGCCGGCGAAGCATTTATACCAATGGCATACGGAGGTGGTATAACAACTATTGAAGAAATAAAACAACTTTTTTACCTGGGGGTAGAAAAAATAATCCTCAATCATGCTGCAATACACAATCCATCACTGGTATCTGCGGCCGCTGCCATGGTTGGCTGCCAGAGTGTAGTTGTATCAGTTGATGTAAAGAAAAATATTTTTGGTAAATACAAAGTGTACAGCAACAATGGTACTAATAATACCGGGCTTGATCCAGCAAATTTTGCATTTAAAATGCAGCAGGCTGGTGCAGGTGAAATTATGCTGAATGTTATTGATAGAGATGGTACATATCTTGGTTACGATCTTCCTTTAATAAAAAGTATTACAGGCAAACTGCGGATTCCGGTTATTGCCTGCGGCGGCGCAACTGATGTAGCGGGCTTTTTGCCTGCTGTACAAAGTGGTGCTTCTGCTTTAGCTGCTGGTAGTATGTTTGTTTTTCAGCGTCCACACCAGGCTGTTTTAATAAGCTATCCAACACAAAGCCAGTTAATAGAAAAACTTTTTAGTAAGCTATAATATGGAGATGATAAAAATATATGATGAAGCGTCTTTGCAAAATGATATACAGGCAAATGGCGGCAGGCCGTATCAGCAATGTGCCATCAGTATAATGGATACCATTGCCGACCCCGGTATTAGTTTTGATGAAAAGGGAATCTGCAATTATTACTACGAATATCTGCAAAAAGAAAAATGGTTTGTGCCTCCTAAAGCAGCAGCCGAAATAAATTTAGCAGCAATAGTAAAACAAATTAAAGATGCAGGAGCCGGCAAAAAATATGATTGCATTACCGGCATAAGTGGCGGTGTTGATAGTACTTACTTATGTTTAAAGGCAAAAGAACTTGGCCTGCGGCCATTGATTGTTCATTTTGATAACGGATGGAACAGTGAGCTGGCTGTAAAAAATATTGAACAGATAATTGCTACACTCGGCTTCGATCTTTATACCTTGGTTGTTGACTGGGAAGAATTTAAAGACCTGCAACTGGCCTACCTGAAAGCATCTGTGGTAGATATAGAAGCACTTACCGATCATGCTATTTCGGGCACCTTGTATAAACTGGCAGCAGAAAATAAAATAAAATTTATTTTGAGCGGATACAATATTGTAACAGAAGGCATATTGCCGGCGCACTGGGTTTTTAATAAAAGCGACGACATCAATATTAAAGACATACACAAAAAGTTTGGAACAAAACCTTTAAAGACTTTTCCTTTTTTGGGTATTAAACAAAGAAAATACTTTGCTGGTGTAAAAGGTATTGAAAGTATTAACCTGCTTAATTTTATGCCTTACAACAAGAGCCAAGTAAAATCCATCATTACAAAAGAACTTGGCTGGCGTGATTACGGAGGTAAGCATTATGAAAGTGTTTTTACCCGTTTTTACCAAGGCTATATTTTGCCCGTAAAGTTTGGTATAGATAAACGGAAAACACATTTATCAAATCTTATTTTCAGCGGACAGATAACAAAACAGGATGCACTGGCCGAATTAAAGCAACCTATAATGGAGCCTGCACAGTTACAGGATGATTACGAATTTGTTTTAAAAAAACTGAACCTTACTGCAAACGAATTTGAAAATTTGCTTGCACAGCCAAGGCGGGAGCATACTGATTTTGCAACCGTGCAAAGTATATACACAAAACATCCGGCGTTAAAAATATTTAAACCTGTTGTTTTGGTTTTAAGAAAACTGGGCATTAAAATTTAAGCTGCTTTTATAAAAAACATTCTCATTATTTCTCCCAATCCCTGGGGCGCATTGCATATATCCAAACACAATTATGCGGTAGAATTGGAAAGGCAGGGGGTTAAGGTTTTTTTTATGAACCCGCCTAACCAAAAAAAGGGGGTTAAAGATTACCTGATAAGTAAAACTGAGGGTTACAGCAATTTGTATGTAATTGATAGTTACCTCATCAACAACCGGGTTATTGATTTTATGCGGTTGCGTTTAAAATGGACCGGCTTTTACGATACTTGTTTATACCGGCTTGTAAAACGAATAGCCAGGCAGCAACTTATACAGTTTTACCAGGTATGGAGTTTTGATCCCAATCTGCATGGCTACTTGTATAAATATCCGGCAGCAAAAAAAATATTTTTTATTGCCGATCAGATACAGAACAGTTCTCAATCCAGGGCAGCAAAAAATACAGACCTGGTTGTTTCTGTGGCCGAAGAATTGTTGTCTCAGTTCAGACCACTTAATAAAAATTGCCTGTTAATAAATCATGGGCTTAACAACAGTTATAGAGCCTATGCTTTAAAAAATGCAGCAGCCTTACTACAGCAAGATGAAATTGTTGTCCAGAATAAAAGCAGCAGAATACAGGTTGGATACATCGGTAATTTATTGATACCTGCTTTATACGAAGAAGGGTTGCTGGAGATTGTAACCAAACATCCGGATATTGACTTTCATTTTTGGGGAGCACACGAAGCAGCCGGTAATAATTTACTAGCCAGTTACGATAATAAAATATTTGAAACTATACAATTTATTAAACAAAATTGTACAAATACATTTTTCTACGGTATTAAGCAGGCCGATGAAATAATAGCAGGCCTGCATAAAGTTGATTTGTTTATTTATGTCAACAGTTCTGTAAAAGATGTAAATGGAGGTGCTAATTCTCACAAAATACTGGAATACCTGAGCACCGGAAAAACAATTGCATCAACTTACTTATCGTTTTATAATGATACCGGCCTTTTAAAAATGACAGCGAAAGGAGATGAAGGGAAATTTGCTGACTTATTTAGTGATGCTGTAATCAACATAACAGAAAATAATGCTCCCGAAAATTGTTTGCAGCGGATAAATTATGCGCTGGCAAATACCTACCAGGATAACATCCTTAAAATTAAAAATCATATTTAGACAAAAGCAATTCAGCTAACAAGCAATTGCAGCATTTTCATGAACAAAAAAGCAATATTCCTCACCAATAAATCATCAGTACACTCCACTGTAACCGGGGGTGTGCAATTATGTTCGCAGGAATTTCTTGAGATACTGAATGCCGTTGACAATATTTCATTGCAAGAATATTATGTTCCTTTCACTAAAAACATCCGGCAACGCATCTTAATAAAAGCAGGCTTTGAAAATTACAGCATGTACGATGTGGAGAAAGATAAAGCTGCATTGGTATCATACATAAAAAACAACCAGGTTGAAATTGTTTTTATAAATATGGCTTCGCTGGTGCGGTATGCCAAACCTATAAAAGAAGCATTTGGCGAAAAGGTAAAAGTCATTCTGATGAGCCATGGTAACCATTCCGGCGATTTTTTGCATTTAATTTCCAAGCCGTTAAAGCATGTGAGCATGCTAAAATCTTTCCTCAATAAAATACGGCTGGGGCTTTTAATTTCAACAGAATCCTTGTTTCGGGTAAAATACTTAGATGGAGTAATTGCATTATCAGAAACTGAAATGCAGATAGAAAACTGGTTTGGCGCCAAGGCTTCTTTATTTCTGCCAAGGCGTATGGCACCAGCGTTTTTGGTGCATAAACCTGTAGCTGGCAGGGTAGGTTTTGTGGGCAGGCTCGATCATCCGCCTAATTTACAGGGAATTGAAATATTAATGGAAGCATCTGCTGATACTGCAATTGAAATCAGGTTGGTTGGTGCTCCGGAAAATATTGGTAACGAACTGGCTAAAAAATATAAGCAAGTTAATTATTGGGGAGAGCTACCGGATGGAGATTTAGAAAAAGAAGCTGCTACCTGGTCTATTCTGCTGAACCCTGTTTGGTGGTACTCTACAGGAGCATCAACCAAACTTGCAAAAGCCATTAGTTGGGGCATACCTATTGTTACAACTACGGCAGGCATGCGGGGTTATAAATGGAACAATGGAAATTTGCTGGTTGCCGATACGCCCGAACAGATGTGGTCAGTCATTCATCAAAATGCAAATGATATACAGATAATAAATGCCAATGCAGCACAAACTAAAATAGTAGCCACCAGCGGTTATAGTGTAATGGAGTTGGCAGCCATGCTGCACCAGTTAATTAATTAATATTTTGAAAAACCTTTTCATAGTTGCTCCACATTTTCCGCCGTCATCTGCTCCGCCATCGCAGCGGGTAAGGTTATTAGTTAAGCATTGCTCCGCTCTCGGATTTTTCCCAACAGTTTTTACCGTAGCTCCAAAATATCGT